>JAFVBX010000012.1 GCA_017479675.1 Prevotella sp. | reverse complement strand
TGACGAGATTTTGCTGTGGCTCATCCAGCAACAGTATCTGTCGCCTGCCGCCGGCGACGTGAAGGGTGCTGTAGCCTTGCTCAAGACGTTGACACAGGCTTCGCCCGACAACATAAAGGCGAAGCGCCTGTTTAACCAGCTCACAGCGGCAGGTACACTGTCGGTGGGCGACGGCGTGGAGAGGTTCTCTATTACCGACATTGACGGCAATACGTTGACGGAGAAAACGTTGCGACAGGGCAAGACAGTAGTGATGACCTGCACGTCATGGAACTATGACAGCCATAACATGCTGCGTCGTCTCGCCGAGAGACAGCGAGGCAAGGAGGTGCAGCAGGTGGTGGCGATATGTATCGATGCCGACAGGAAGGCGGCGGAGCGACTGAGGAGCAACTGCAACGCCGCTGACGTTATCATGGTGTGCGACGGCGAACAGTGGGACTGTCCGCTGCTCAGGGTGTTTGCACTCGCCACCGTGCCCGACAATGTGGTGATGGAAAACGGCAGGGTGACAAAACGTAATGTGCCTATCGGCGAACTGTAATATAGATATTGCAAATTGACGTAAAAAGTGGTAAATCGGCGAAAAAATCAAAGATTGCCACTTTATTTTTTTGTCAAATCAGATATTTTTAGTAATTTTGCGCCAAATTGGTGCGAGCCGAATCAAGGTAAAAAGATTACAGAAAATCCAAAAATCAAAAATTTATAATTCAAAATTATCAAATGGCAACATTAGATTTGACACAGTATGGCATCACTGGCTCAACAGTGATTGCTCACAACCCTTCATACGAGGAGTTGTTCAAGGAGGAGACCAAGGCTGGTCTTGAAGGTTATGAGGTTGGTCAGGTAACAGAACTCGGTGCCGTTAACGTAATGACGGGCATCTTCACAGGCCGTTCACCTAAGGACAAGTACATCGTTGACGATGCACAGTCACACGACAACGTATGGTGGACCTCTGAGGAATACAAGAACGACAACCACCCAATGTCTGAGGCAGTATGGGCACAGGTTAAGGATATAGCAAAGAAGGAACTCTCTAACAAACAGCTCTATGTCGTTGACGCATTCTGCGGTGCCAACAAGGCTACGCGTCTGGCAGTGCGCTTCATCGTTGAGGTAGCATGGCAGGCACACTTCGTTACCAACATGTTCATCCAGCCAACGGAAGAGGAGCTCGCTAACTTCGAGCCAAACTTCGTTATCTACAACGCATCAAAGGCTAAGGTGGAGAACTACAAGGAGCTCGGTCTTAACTCTGAGACCTGCGTAGCTTTCAACACCACGACACGTGAGCAGGTTATCATCAACACATGGTACGGCGGCGAGATGAAGAAGGGTATGTTCTCTATGCAGAACTACTACCTCCCACTCAAGGGCATCGCTTCAATGCACTGCTCAGCCAACTGCGACATGAACGGCGAGAACACCGCTATCTTCTTCGGTCTCTCAGGCACAGGCAAGACAACCCTCTCTACCGATCCTAAGCGCCGCCTCATTGGTGACGACGAGCACGGATGGGACGACGAGGGCGTATTCAACCTCGAGGGTGGCTGCTATGCCAAGGTTATCAACCTCGACAAGGAGTCAGAGCCAGACATCTACAACGCCATCAAGCGCAACGCACTTCTTGAGAACGTAACCGTTGACAAGGACGGCAAGATTGACTTCGCAGACAAGAGCGTAACGGAGAACACCCGCGTATCTCATCCTATCGACCACATCAAGAACATACAGCCAGGTTCATCAGCACCGGCAGCAAAGCAGGTTATCTTCCTCTCTGCCGACGCATTCGGAGTAGTGCCTCCAGTGTCTATCCTCACTCCTGAGCAGACACAGTACTACTTCCTCTCTGGTTTCACAGCTAAGCTGGCAGGTACAGAGCGCGGCATCACCGAGCCTACACCAACCTTCTCAGCTTGCTTCGGTCAGGCATTCCTTGAGCTCCACCCTACAAAGTACGCTCAGGAACTCGTTAAGAAGATGAACATGAGCGGTGCCAAGGCATACCTCGTTAACACAGGTTGGAACGGCACAGGCAAGCGTATCTCTATCAAGGATACACGCGGCATCATCGATGCTATCCTCTCTGGCGCCATCAACGAGGCTCCTACGAAGAAGATTCCAATGTTCGGCTTCGAAGTTCCTACAGAGCTCCCAGGCGTTGACCCAGCAATCCTCGACCCACGCGACACATACGCTGACGCATCACAGTGGGAGGAGAAGGCAAAGGACCTCGCTGCACGCTTCATCAAGAACTTCGGCAAATATACAAACAACGAGGCTGGCAAGGCACTTGTCGCTGCCGGACCTCAGTTGTAAGAAAATACTCCACTCCCTCCCGACTTCCCCTTTCTCCAAGGGGAGGTCATCCATCCCCGCCCCGCACACCCCCTTGTGCGGGGCATTTTTATTACTCCAGAAAGCCTTATTTTACCCTCTTTGTAACCTCTTGTTTCACAGCACGTTATAAAGTATATGCTTTAGCCCCCTAAAAGCATATCTTTTGGCAGGGAAAAGCTATCCTTTTCACCCCCCAAAACATATCCTTTTCCAAAGGCAAGGTAAAATCAAGAATGGTGAGTATGTTTCCTCAAGTACTCTTTGGGGGTGATGCCCGTGAAGCTCTTGAAGTTGCGGAAGAAGGTGGACTGAGAGGTGAAGCCAGCTTTGAGGTAAATCTCTGCGGCGGAGGCAGAGGGGTTGTCTTTCATCAGTTGGATGGCGTAGCCTATCCTCTTGCGGTTGACGTAGTCGGAGAAAGAGGTCTGCATGTCGCTGTTTATCGCCTTGTAGATGTAGTTGCGGTTGGTGTGGAGCAGGTCGGCGACGTCGCTGATGCGCAGGTCGGGCTTCAGAAACAGCTGCTCGTCATTCATCATCGCCTCGATGGCATCCGACAGCCTGCGACTTTCTGTTGAGGGTATCGTCTCCACTTCGGGTGAGTTGGAGGGCGCAGCCTCCTCCATCAGTTCCCTGATGGTGAAGTCCTGGCGGTGCCCCGTATAGAGCAACAGGAAGAGTAGGGTGGAGAAAGTCAGCGAGACGGTGCCGAGCATGGGCAGGGATTCGAGGAAGGCATCCTTGCCTATGGCGTTGGCGGCAAAGCTCAGCACGGAGACCGTCACCAGCATCATCAGTAAAATCTTTATGCTGCGCAGGCTGCGCTCGTCGGTGTCGGCATAGCAATTTTCTACCATTTCATCGAACTTTTCTATCCTTCGGTAGCCCATCACCATCACTGCCACCACCTCTATGGCGAACACCGCCTTGGCGATGAGATGTATAGCTTGCTGCATTGTCGCGGCAAAGCTACCCCCCCCTCCTGTCAACCGATGCGCATACAGATGGGTATCTATGAACTGCTGCGCCTCTGCCTCGTCCATGCAGGCATAGCACGCACCCACGCCAATCCCCGTGATGAGGGCTGGCACGAGCAGCGTCACCTGCCAGTGGCGCTTCCATCCCTGCTCCGTCACCTCTTTTATATACAGGTAGTACAGTGGGAACACCATGAGGTTCGCCATGCTATACAGCGTGTCGGTCACGGGTATGGCGCCGTATTCGCGGTTGAAGTAGGCGAAGTGCCCTGCATAGAGCATCGTGGCAACTATGCTGAACACCATGAG
>JAFVBX010000072.1 GCA_017479675.1 Prevotella sp. | reverse complement strand
GACCAGCTGATGCAGCTTGCCGATGACATAATAGACGGAGGATATTACAAGGACTATGCCTGCTCATTCTTTAGTGAGTATATCGGCAAGCCGATGGATAAGGTTCTTGATAACAATAACTGGTGTGGAGCAGGAAGAATGCTTGCTGTTGATGCTGCTGGTAATTTCTATCCATGTACTCGCTTTGCAGGATATTCGCTAAGAGAGAAAAAGCCTATAATAATAGGTAACGTGAATGACGGCATAGACAAGAACAAACTGCGTCCGTTCCTTACACTTGACAGACTGACACAGTCCCCGCAGGAGTGCATAGACTGTGAGGTGGCAAGCGGTTGTGCTTGGTGCCAGGGCGAGAACTACGATGCGGCTGAGACGAGCACAGTCTATCAGCGTAGCACAGCTATATGCAAGATGCACAAGGCTCGCGTAAGGGCTAACAACTACTATTGGAACAAACTGTTCCGTAAACTGGAGTTGGAGGGCGAACGCGAAGAATACGAGAAGAATAAACGTGAAGTAAAACCTGAAATATGCTGATGCTATGTTACAATACCTTATTATACTATTAGACGATACGAGCACATCTTTCTGTCATTATGAGAATACGAAGACAGAACACAGGCTTATCCCCATAGAGACACTAAAGCAGGGAATACGCTTCGGCATGATGGAAAACCTCATGATACAGTTTGTCTATCCAGACTATGAACTGCCAGAGGAATACAAAGAGGCGATAGAGAGCATAGACCACTCAAAGATAAAGAGCCTCACCCCGACCCTTCCCGAAGAGGGGAGTCTTGATGCTGATGTTTGGGTAGTGAATGATTGGAATATTCCAAAGGACGACGTGGACTTGCCGATAGTTCTCAGAACTTCTAAGGCTGACTTGCTTACAAGATACAAAGAGTTGAAATACGCTTTGGCGAGGGTGGCACGACTGAATGTCGTGATAACCGACGTAGAGACTTTCAATGACGAAGACTTTGCGACATATAAGACTGTGCTAAAAGATCTTGCTGAGGAAGTGGAAGCCCTGTATGCAAGTGGCAAGTCACCACAGTTGAATATACTGACAGACCGCATGATGCTAAAAGAGATGAATAATTGCGGAGCAGGAGACACTACCATAACCCTTGCACCTAATGGGAGGTTCTACGTATGCCCTGCGTTCTATTATGAAGATGATGCGGATAGCGTGGGCGACATAGAACATGGGCTTGACATCAAGAATAAGCAATTGTACAAACTGGAATATGCTCCTATTTGCCGCCACTGCGATGCTTATCAATGTAAGCGTTGTGTATGGCTGAACCGCAAGACCACACTCGAAGTGAATACACCGAGTCACGAGCAATGTGTGGTGGCACATTTAGAACGCAACGCAAGTGCAGAATTGTTGAAGTGCATACGCAAACACGGAGTTTTCCTGCCTGATCAGGAAGAAATAAAAGAAACAGAATACTTAGACCCTTTTGAAAATAGAGAAAAATGGCAATGACAATGAAGAAGAAAGTAGGACAGGTGACACCTGAAGAAAAGAATGAGATACAAAGTCTCTTTGAACGTCGCAACGGATTGAACGAGTTGGCAAAGATTCTGACAGCTGACAACAACGAATTGTATGAGAAACTGGTGAAGGACATGGGCGAAACTGGCACGAGGTTCCAGCAATGGTGGGACAGAATGGCAGAGAAGTACCAATGGGAGTCTGCCGAAGGAGGCAACTGGGAGATAAACTTCGATACGTGTGAGATATACTTGGTAACTCAATAGACTATGGCATCACAATTTTTATTCATAGGAACGACGGAATTACTGCTTATAGGCGGAATAGCTCTGTTATTGTTCGGAGGTAAGAAACTTCCAGAGATGATGAAGGGCTTAGGGCAGGGGGTGCAGAGTTTCAAACAAGGAATGAACGAACCTTTACCTGAACAAAAGAAAGATGAAGGAGGAGAAGAGCAACCTGCCAACGAAGAGCAAGCCGACAAATAGTAATAGCGAAACAGAAGGACTAATGACATTTGGCGGACACCTTGAGGTGCTGCGCCAAATGTTGTTTCGCATAATAGCTATTGTGCTTATAATAGCCGTGGTGGTATTTTGTATGAAAGACACTACATGGCGGCTGTTGCTTGCTCCGAGCGAGTGGGATTTCTGCACATATCGATGGATAGAGGATTTGGCAGCATATATGGGGATAGACTTCCACTTTGAGGAATACCACGTGCAGATGATAGCCACCGACCTCAGCAGTCAGTTTATGACTCACATCACGACGGCGATATATTTAGGGTTGCTTGGAGCTTCGCCTTATATAACGTTTGAGCTGTTTAGGTATATCTCTCCAGCCTTATATGAAAATGAACGCAAGTATTCAGTCCAGGTGACGATAGTGATATACACGCTTTTCATCATCGGGGTGCTGATGTCCTACTTTGTCTTGTTCCCCATTTCATTCCGCTTCCTTGGAACGTACAGTGTATCGGCAAAGGTTATAAGCAACATCACGTTGGACAGTTATGTTACAACGTTTGTAACCCTGACATTACTTATGGGTGCTGTTTTCCAACTTCCTGTTATCGCGTTCGTATTGGCAAAAATCGGTGTGGTTTCTTCAAGTATGCTGTCTCAATATCGCAAGCATGCTCTTATAGTCATTATGCTTGTTGCAGCTGTTATCACTCCACCAGACCTGATGACCCTTGTGCTTGTTACCATCCCTCTGTATTTGCTGTATGAGGTAAGCATAAGAGTTGTGAAAACAGTTGAGAGAAGTTGACACAACTCTATGCGTGTTATCCCACCCCCATCTCTTTGGCTTTCTCTTGTAGCAATTGCATGAGGGGCTCACGCTCGTTGGGAGTAGTGCCGTCAAGTACCGCGTCTTTGAGGTATTGCTTCAGTTCGCCTACCTCGCGGCAAGGTTTGAGGTTGAAGAGCTGCATTATCTCGTTGCCGTCGATGACGGGCTGCAGCAAGCGTTTGAAGTCGCGCTCCTTGAGGTCCTCTATCTTCTCGCGCACCAGGGTGTAGTTGTCGCGGAAACGTTGTTTGCGCACCTGGTTCTTGGACGTGATGTCTGCCTCGCAGAGCAGCATGAGGTCGTCGATGTCGTCGCCGGCATCGTTGACGAGGCGTCGCACGGCGCTGTCGGTCACTACGTCGTCGGCAATGGCGATGGGGCGCATGTGCAGCTCTACCAGCTTCTGCACATATTTCATCTTCTGGTCCATAGGCAACTTCAGCTTGCGGAATATGCCTGGCACCATCTTTGCGCCTATGTAGTTGTGCGAGTGGAAGGTCCATCCCAGTTGGTTGTCCCATCGTTTGGAGCGTGGCTTGCCGATGTCGTGGAGCAGGGCAGCCCAGCGTAGCCACAGGTCGCCTCCTGCTTTCGCCACGTTGTCGAGCACTTAGAGGGTGTGGTAGAAGTTGTTTTTGTGTGCCCTGCCTGCCCGTTCCTCTACCATATCCATCACGGAGAGTTCGGGGAGTATCAGCTGTAGGAGTCCGCAGCGCTGCAGATCGACAAAGCCACGTGAGGGTGTGCGTGTCATGAGGATTTTGTTAAGTTCCTCGATGATGCGCTCGGCAGATATTATCTTTATGCGCTCGGCGTTGCGCTCAAGGGCACTGAAGGTTTCGTCGTCGATGATGAAGTTGAGGCGTGTGGCGAAGCGTATGCAGCGCAACATGCGCAGGGGGTCGTCGGAAAAGGAGATGTCGGGGTCGAGTGGGGTGCGCACTATGCCGTCCCACAGGTCATCGAGTCCGCCGAAGGGGTCAACGAGTTCGCCGAAGCGCGACTTGTTGAGGCATATCGCCATAGCGTTGATGGTGAAGTCGCGACGGTTCTGGTCGTCTTCGAGCGTGCCGTCTTCCACGATGGGTTTGCGTGAGTTGCGCTGGTAGCTTTCGCGGCGTGCGCCGACAAACTCCACTTCTGTCTCTCCGTTAACGTTTGCGTTCCCGTTCCCGTTATACACCTTCACCAGTGCCGTGCCGAAGTTCTTGAACACTGACAGCGTGGCGCGCCTGCCCAGTTTCTTCTTCAGCAGTTTAGCTATTGCAATGCCAGGTTTAGGGTTAACGCTATCGTTATTAACCACTACGCAGTCGATGTCGTCGGAGGGCGCATCAAGAAAGATGTCGCGGACGTATCCGCCCACGACATAGCAGTCCAGTCCGAGTTCGTCAGCTGCCTGTGATATAAGGTGAAATATGTCTTTGTCGAGTATCTGTGCGAGTTCCTCGTCTGTATATTCAGTCATTGGTTTCTTTCTTTTCTTTCTGCCAGTCGGGCGTCATACCTCCTACACCGTTGGCAGGCAGTTCCAGATCAATCTCTGGTGCCTCGTAGGGTTCAGGTTGCAGTGGTATGGGCTTCTCGGAGTAGATGCTCACCTCCACCATTGCCACTCCTGCCGCCAGTATGCCGAGTTGGCGTGCCGCCTCGTGTGACAGGTCTATGATACGTCCCCTGACGTGTGGACCGCGGTCTATTACTTTTACCACCACTTCTTTGCCGTTGGCAGGGTTCTTCACCAGTAGTTTGGTGCCGAAGGGGTAGGTTTTGTGTGCGCACACCAGAGAGTCGTTGTTGAGACGTATTCCGCTGCTTGTACGTGCTCCGTTAGCGCGTCGCGAGTAGTATGATGCCTTGCCCTTTTGCTGGGCTGTGGCTGTTGTTGCTAAAATCATTATTGTCGTCAAGGCAACGATGACCTTCCCGACAAATTGCGGGTTGAAAAACATTTTAAGGTGGGTTTTAGTTAGATAACGTTTGCAAAGATAACTATTTTATGCAATATGAGCAATAAATAGGTTAACTTTTATGCTGTTATACATAATAAAAGGTGTGAAAATTTTGTTAATAAGGAGATTTTTAGTAATTTTGCACCCACAAATTATTTCACGTAAAAATATGGCAGAGACAAAGAAAATAAAGACAGCCCTCGTCAGTGTGTTCCACAAGGACGGCCTTGACGAGTTGTTGGCTAAACTCAACGCAGAAGGCGTAAAGTTCCTCTCTACCGGCGGCACGCAGAAGTTTATCGAGTCGCTGGGCTATGAGTGTGAGGCAGTAGAAAACGTAACAACCTATCCGTCAATACTTGGCGGACGTGTCAAGACGCTTCATCCCAAAATCTTCGGTGGCATACTGGGACGCCGCGAGTTGCAGGACGACCTCGACCAGATGGCAAAGTATGAGATACCAGAGATAGACCTCGTCATCGTTGACCTCTATCCGTTTGAGCAGACAGTGGCAAGCGGTGCTTCTGAGGCTGACATCATCGAGAAGATTGACATAGGCGGCATATCCCTCATACGTGCAGGAGCCAAGAACTTCAAGGACGTTGTCATCATTCCTTCAAAGGCTGAGTACAGTGTGCTCCTTGACATTCTCAACAAGAAGGGTGCCCAGACCGACATCGAGGATCGTCGTATGTTCGCTACGCGTGCCTTTGGTGTTTCCAGCCACTACGATACTGCCATCAATGCTTGGTTTAAAGGATAGTAGATGGTTTACATTTTATAGTTTATAAGTTTACAGTTTTCAATTTTCAATTATAGAAAATGGGCTTTTTTTCTTTTGTACAGGAAATAGCAATGGACCTTGGCACTGCCAACACCATCATTATCCAGGGGGATAAGATTGTTGTTGATCAGCCGTCCGTTGTTGCGATAGACCGCGACACAAACCAGATGATAGCCGTTGGTGAGCGTGCCAAGAGCATGTATGAGAAGACCAACGACCGCATAAAGACCGTGCGCCCGCTGCGCGACGGCGTTATCGCCGACTTCTCCGCTTGTGAGATGATGATGCGCGGACTTATCAAGATGGTGCATACAGGTCGCCACCTCTTCTCTCCTTCACTGCGCATGGTGATAGGTGTTCCATCGGGTTCTACCGAGGTAGAGCTGCGTGCCGTGCGTGATTCTGCGGAGCATGCCGACGGCAGGGATGTATATCTCATCTTCGAGCCGATGGCAGCTGCCGTAGGTATAGGCATCGACGTGGAGGCACCAGAGGGCAACATGATTGTCGATATTGGTGGCGGTTCTACCGAGATTGCCGTGATATCTCTTGGCGGTATCGTGTGCAACCAGTCTATCCGCGTGGCTGGCGACGAGCTCACGGCTGACATCCAGGAGTATATGTCACGCCAACACAATGTGAGGGTGAGCGAGCGCATGGCAGAGCGCATAAAGATACATGTGGGCTCGGCACTTGCCGAACTCCCAGAAGGTGAAGCGCCAGATGATTACCTCATACATGGTCCTAACCGTATTACGGCACTCCCGATGGAGGTTACCGTATGCTATCAGGAGATAGCGCACTGCATCGACAAGACTATTGCCAAGATAGAGAACTCCATCATGCAGGCTCTCGAAACCACTCCTCCAGAGTTGTATGCCGACATAGTGAAGAATGGCATCTGGCTCACTGGTGGCGGTGCCAACCTTCGTGGTCTCGACCGTCGTCTTGAGAATAAGATTGGCATTCCTTTCCACATCGCCGAGGAACCTCTTCTCAGCGTTGCCAAGGGTGCCGGCATTGCCTTGAAGAATATCAACCGCTTCTCTTTCCTTATGAGATAACAGGAAGGACTGATAGATGCGCAATCTCCTCGACTTCATAAGCACTTACTCTCACTGGTTTGTTTGCCTCCTACTCGAGGTGATAGGCCTCACGCTACTGTTTCAGCACAACAGCTACCAGAGCGCAGCGTGGTCAACGACAGCCAATGCCATAGCAGGCGGAGTGTATAGTATGGAGTCAAGGGTGCAGCAGTACTTCCATCTTCAGGCTCTCAACGAACAACTTACGCGGCGCAACGTATTCCTTGAGTACGAGGTGCAGCAACTTACCGATAAACTGGACAAGCAGAAAGGGGACTCTACATACAGAGCCCTTTCTGCTTCTTCCGTGTTGCAGGGCTACAGGCTCATTCCTGCCAAGGTGGTGCACAACAGCGTCAGTGAACGCGACAACTTCATCACCATCGACAAGGGCGAAGCCGACGGCATACACCGTGACATGGGCGTGGTGAGCGGCACAGGTGTCGTGGGTATCGTATATCTTGCTTCTGCCCACTACTCGGTAGTAATCCCCGTGCTGTCGTCAAAGTCAAACATCAGCTGCGCCATACAGCGACGAGGCTACTTCGGCTACCTCAGCTGGGACGGCAAGGCAAGCAATATTGCCTATGTTGACGACATTCCGCGCCATGCCCACTTCAAACTGTATGAGCGTGTGGTAACCTCGGGCTACTCATCAGTCTTCCCCCCTGGCATCGGCGTGGGAAAGATAATCCACGTTTTCAACTCGCCTGACGGACTCTCTTACCGCCTACAGGTGCAGCTATACACCGACTTCGGCAGCCTGCGCGATGTCTGCGTCATTGACGATGCTCCCATGCGCGAACGCCTTGAAGTGCTCCGTGCCGCGCAAGACTCGCTTCGCAGTACCGACCAATAAGAATCATGCACTATCTGACATACATAATAGTTCTTACGCTGCTTCAGGCGTTGATCTTCGGTCGCATACACCTCTTTGGTGTGGCGACACCCCTCGTGTACGTCTATTTCGTGCTCCTCATGCCGCGCAACGTGTCACGCATAGCCAGTATGCTGATGTCCTTTGTGCTCGGCCTTGCCGTTGATATCTTCGGTAATACCCCAGGTTTGGCAACCACCTCCATGACTCTCGTGGCATTCTTGCAGCCCTATGTGCTGTCGTTATATCTGCGCAACGAGGATCCGGAGGACTACCGTCCCACGCTCCATAACCTCGGTTTCGTGCGTTATCTGAGCTATGCCCTCATACTGCTCACGGTCTATTGCTTCGTCATATTCTCTCTCGAGGCGTTTACCTTCGTCCACTGGCAGCAGTGGTTGCTCAGCATGGTCAGCAGCATGCTCCTCACCCTGATACTTATCATCGCTGTAGAGAGCGTAAGGTTTAACTAATAACTCCTAATATCTACGTCTGACTTCTCAAATAGGAAATACATCATCGGCGCCGTAACATTTGTTATAGTGCTGGTGTACATCATACGCCTATTTGCGCTGCAGATCATGAGCGACGACTTCCGCAAGAGTGCCGACTCCAACGCTTTCCAGAAGAAGATAGAATATCCCTCACGCGGTGCCATCTACGACCGCAACGGCAAGCTCCTTGTCTATAACCAGCCTTCCTTCGACATCATGGTGGTGATGAACGAGGCAAAGGACCACATCGACACCCTCGACCTATGCCAGACGCTCGGCATTACCAAGGAGATGTTCATCAATCGTATGAACACCATCAAGGACCGTAACAAGAACCCCGGCTACTCCCGCTACACGCAACAGGTCTTCATGACACAGCTCGACGAGCACGACTTCGCCGTGTTCCGCGAGAAGATGTTCCGTTTCCCAGGCTTCTACATACAGCGCCGCTCCATCCGCCAGTATCAGTATCCTTATGCTGCCCACGTGCTCGGTGACGTGGCAGAGGTGTCGCAGCGCGACATCGATGATGATGACTACTACCAGCAGGGCGACTACATCGGCAAGCTCGGCGTGGAGCGTTACTACGAGAAACAGCTGCGAGGCGAGAAAGGCATACAGATACTGCTGCGCGATGCTCACGGACGCATACAGGGACGCTATCAGAACGGTAAGTACGACCGTCGCCCTGTGGCAGGCAAGAACCTCACCCTTTCTATTGACGTAGAGTTGCAGGCACTCGGCGAACGCCTCATGGAAGGCAAGATAGGAAGCATCGTGGCAATAGAGCCCTCCACTGGCGAGGTGCTCTGCATGGTGTCGTCGCCCACATACGACCCACGCATCATGACAGGACGCAAGCGCGGTAAGAACCACCTCGCCCTGCAGCGCAACGTGTGGAAGCCCCTGCTCAACCGTTCCATCATGGGACAGTATCCTCCTGGCTCAACCTTCAAGACCACTCAGGCGCTCACCTATCTCACCGAGGGCATCATCACGCCTACAACAGCCTTCTCGTGCCATCACGGTTTCTCCTACCGTGGGCTCCACGTAGGCTGTCACGGTCATGGCTCACCCCTTGCCCTCGTCGATGCGCTCTCCACCTCGTGCAACGGATATTTCTGCTGGGGACTATACTACATGATAGGCAACCGTTCCAAGTACGGCAAGCCTCTCAACGCCATGAACCGCTGGCGCGACTATATGGTGTCTATGGGCTTCGGATATAAGACGGGCATAGACCTGCCTGGCGAGAAGCGCGGACTGATACCTAACGGCGACTATTACGACAATGCCTATAAAGGTTCGTGGAACGGACTCACCATTATCTCTATCTCCATAGGTCAGGGCGAGGTAAACCTCACGCCACTGCAGATAGCCAACCTCGGTGCCACCATAGCCAATCGTGGCTACTACCACGTGCCCCATGTGGTGAAGAAGGTGGAAGGTGAAGCCCTCGATACCACCTTCACCTCACGCCATTACACTATGGCTTCGCGCGAGGCATACGACTGGGTAGTGGCAGGCATGCGCTCCTCCGTGCTCAAAGGCACATGCCATGCTCTCAGTGCCATGCCTTTTGCCGTGTGCGGCAAGACGGGCACGGCGCAAAACCGTGGTCAGGACCACTCCGTCTTCATGGGCTTCGCACCGATGGACAACCCCAAGATTGCCGTTGCCGTATATGTTGAGAACGGCGGCTTCGGAGCCGAGTTTGGAGTTCCTATCGGTGGGCTCATCATGGAGAAGTACCTCACCGGCAAACTCTCTCCCGCCTCCGAAAGCCGTGCCGCCACTTTTCAGGCACGACGCATTGCCTATGGTTCACATAACAGGTAATTT
>JAFVBX010000011.1 GCA_017479675.1 Prevotella sp. | reverse complement strand
TGCTCCGTCGCTTAGGTCGCCGTTTAGGTTGTGAGCGTCTCATCCTCAAGCAACATCAGATGCAGATGCAGTTTGTCTCCAACGAGGAGAGTATGTTCTACAAGAGCAAGTTCTTCACCGCCGTCTTGAACTACGTCACCTCCCACGCCCGTTACTGCGACTTCAAGGTTGTGGGCGGTCATAACCGCCTCGTGGTCAAGAACATCCCCGATGTCACCATTGCCCTCGCTGTCCTGAAGAAAATACTCGAAATAACGTAATGTCAGAATATCGACATATAGAAATCCCCATGCATAGACAAATCCTCCGCCTTGCCATACCGTCGATAGTTTCCAACATCACCGTGCCGCTCCTCGGCTTGGTCGATGTCGCCATAACAGGTCACATGGGCGATGCACGCTACATGGCGGCAATCGCCGTCGGCTCCATGCTCTTCAACGTCATCTACTGGCTCTTCTCCTTCCTGCGCTTCGGCACGGGCGGCATGACGGCACAGGCATACGGCGAGAGCGACGAGCGCGAGTGCTGCGCCATCCTCTTGCGCGCCCTCCTCACCTGCCTGCTCATCGCCGCCACCCTCGTGGCGCTTCAGGCACCCCTCTTCCGCCTCCTCATGTGGATGATAGCCCCTGGCGAGGCACTCCAGCCCATCGTCCGCACCTACTTCTCCATCTGCATCTGGGGCACCTTCCCCTCCCTTGCCCTCTATGCCCTCACGGGCTGGTTTGTCGGCATGCAGAACACCGCCCTCCCCATGACCGTCTCTATCCTTCAGAACGTCGTCAACATCCTCCTCTCCCTCCTCTTCGTCTATGCCCTCCACATGAAGATAGAGGGTGTGGCACTCGGCACCGTCCTCGCCCAGTGGAGCGGACTGCTCATGGCATACGTCATGCTGCGCTGGCGCTACGGCGCTATCTGGCATGGCATCGTCTTGCGCAGTGCCATAAAACTCCATGAGATGCGCCGCTTCTTCTCCGTCAACAGCACCCTCTTCCTACGCACCGTCTTCCTCGTGGCGGTAAACTTCTACTTCATCATGGCAGGCGCAAAAGGTGGAGACGAGATACTCTCCGTCAACTCCGTCATCATGCAGATGTTCATACTCTACACCTACGTCATGGACGGCTTTGCATATGCCGCCGAGGCGCTCTGCGGCAGGTATTATGGTGCCAGGGACAAGGTGAAGTTCCGTTTGGCGATGAACGGAGTATGGCTCTGGGCAATAATACTCACGGCGCTTTTCACGTTGTCCTATGTCGTCGGCGGCAATGTTTTCCTCAACCTGCTCACTGATGATGAGGGAGTGCGCCTTGTTGCACAGGATTACCTGCCTTGGGCAGTGCTTATACCGATATGCGGTGTCGGAGCTTTTATATGGGATGGTGTATTCGTCGGTCTAACGGAGACAAAAGGCATGTTGCTTGGCACGTTTGTCGGAGCCCTCGCCTTCTTCCTGATAAACAGCCTTAGTCCCTCGACCTTCAACCTTAGTCCTTTGACTGGTAGCAACCACCTTCTCTGGCTTGCCTTCAATGCCTACCTGCTCTTTCGCAGCATCACCCAGCACATCATTTGGCACAAAAAGAAGAATTTTTACTTCACATGATTTTTTTTCTTAATTCTTAACCCTTAATTCTTAATTTTTTCGTACCTTTGTCCCCAGTATGGGAAAAATTAACAACATCTGGTTCTACCTCGCACGCCACAAATACCTCATCACCATCATCCTCGGCGTGCTGCTCGTCGGCGTCATCGACGAAAACAGTTTCCGTAAGTACATCCTCCTCAAGATGCACCAAGACGAGGTGGAGCAGGAACTCGCCGCATATCAGGAACAGTTTCTGCGCGACTCCGTGCGTCTGAGCGCCCTTGAATCCAGCCAGAAAGGTGTGGAGCGCATAGCCCGTGAGCGTTACTTCATGAAGCGCCCTAGCGAAGATGTCTTCGTGCTCAGCACCGACAACCGCGAGGCAAGCGAACAAGCAAAAGAGACCACCAATGCGACAACTCACTAACCTACAGTCCATCATCTTCGCCCTCGGCGCCCTCCTCATGGTTGCCGGCGTGGGATGCGTCGTCTTCGGCGTTGCCCATCCGTGGCTGCAAAAGTCGGGAGCCCTCGCCTTTGCCCTCGGCGCCCTCTGCTTCGCCGGCATGCAACTCACCCAGGTCTATACAGGCACCAACTTCACCATACGCCGCCTGCGTCGCATCATGATTTTCGCTGACGTCTGTTTCATTCTCGCTGCCCTGCTACTCGTAGAGCACACCTTCCAGATACTCTTCCCACTCTTCGCCACCAGCATCGACGGCTACAACAGCTACATCCACTACATCTACAACAACTGGGTGGTGGCACTCCTCGTAGCCGCTCTCCTCGAGATGTACTCCATGCACCGCATCGCCTACGAGCTGCGCAAAGAGCAAGAGAAAGCGTAAACGATAAGCCTTTTTCTCCATAGTGCACTTATCGTTTGGTAATTAAACAGCAATTTTATGGTTTTCAATTTGGTACCAAATCCGTCCAATTCGGTACCAAATTGGATGAATTCGGTACCGAATTCAATGCAGAAGCTTAGCCTCCGCACTTAGAAGCAAAATATCCGCTTGCAGAAGTATAGCCTCTGTACGCGGTACCTGTACATTATATTATTCCGTAGATTTCCTCCAAATTATTTTGCGAAAAGAAAAAATCTTTTTAACTTTGCAAGCGTAAACCATTACCGAAGTCCCTCGTGGGATTAGGGATGGGAATATAGTTTTAAGAAAAGGCGTTATCTACGCTTTGTGCTTGACTCTAAGAAATCTGGCAGTTTCGAAATCAGTCAAAAGACAAAGCAACAATGACGCCCATTGGGTATGTAATGACCAATGCACTGATGTTTCCCTACTATGGGAGATGTTTGTGTGTGGCTATGCATATCGGCGTGGGCTTCGGCGTTGCTCGTTTCTGACTGATGGGCGATGCCGGAGCCTCTTAGAGTGGGACGGGTAACAGATAGACTCCCACGCTTTTTTATATACCATAAATAATAAATTGAAATCGTCTGCCTATGGGTGTCAGACAGGCATATAATGACTATATGCTTTTCAATTCTTTTGAATTTCTCGTTTTTCTGCCAATAGTCTTTCTACTATATTGGTTCGTGTTCCGTGAACGTAGGCAACAAAACCTATTAGTGGTAGTGGCAAGCTATGTTTTTTACGGATGGTGGGACTGGCGTTTCCTGTTTCTGATAGCTTTTACTTCGTTGTGTAGTTATGTGAGCGGTTTATTGATAGAGCATTTCGAAGATAAGCGGTCTTACCAAAAAGCGATAAGTGCATTTAACATTGTGTTGAATGTAGGTGTTTTGGGAGTGTTCAAATACTATAATTTCTTTGTTGAAAACTTACATGATTTCTTTGGCTCATTTGGTTGGCAGCTTGACTGGGTAACAATAAACATAGTGTTGCCTGTAGGCATAAGTTTCTACACTTTCCAGGCGCTGAGCTATTCAATAGATGTATATCAAAGAAAACTGCCTGCTACACATGACCCTATAGAGTTCTTCGCATACATTAGTTTCTTTCCGCAACTTGTGGCAGGTCCTATCGAAAGGGCTACGAATCTTTTGCCTCAGTTCCAAAATATCAGGCAATTTGACTATGCAAAAGCTGTTGATGGCTGTAGGCAGATGCTTTGGGGCTTTTTCAAGAAGGTGGTGATAGCTGATGCCTGCGCATTGGAAGTGGATGCCCATTGGGGAAACATTGTTTCAGTTCAAGGGACAAATGAGACACTACCGATATCTGTCATACACCTGTTTGTGATAGGCGTATTGTTTACATTTCAGATTTACTGTGATTTCTCTGGATATTCAGACATAGCCATAGGTTGTGCGCGTTTGTTTGGCTTTAACCTTATGCGCAACTTCAACTTCCCATACTTTTCACGTAGCATACCTGAGTTTTGGCGCCGTTGGCACATATCGTTGACGACGTGGTTTAGAGATTATATCTACTTTCCATTAGGAGGTAGCAGGTGTAGCAAATGGAAGATAATTCGTAACGTATATGTGGTGTGGGCTATTAGCGGATTGTGGCATGGTGCAAACTGGACATTCGTATGTTGGGGATTGTTTCATGCGACACTTCTTGCTATTTACAATATATTTGGTATTAACACAAAATATAAGGACGTTGTTGCGTATGGCAGATATTTGCCAAGTATCAAAGAAACTTTGCAGATGTCATTGACTTTCTTTCTTGCTGTTATAGGCTGGATAATTTTTCGAGCAGAAAACATGACTCAGGCTATAGACTACCTACATGCTATGTTCACAAATCCATTCTTTGGCTTTGTTGGAGGAAAAGAAACACTTATGCTATGTATTGCTTTTATGATAGTGGAGTGGTTGCAGAGAGACAAACAACATGCTTTGCAAATAAACTCGAAAGGATTGTTTAGTTTCTCTGTTGTGAGGATATCGTTATACTTCGTACTTTCAGCTATAGTGCTAATGAAATTGTGGATGAATGTGGAGGAAGACAATGTGTTTATTTATTTTCAGTTCTAATGAAGAAATTTATAGTTAAGATTACTCTGTTTTCAGTTGCAATAATATGTGTTATTAATGCAATAATGCTATCCTTCCTTTTTGGGGTAAAGGATGACTGGTCAATCTATTCGCATGAGAAAAACTATGTTTTATCTTATGATAGGTTGAGCGCTCTGAGAGATACAAACAAAATTATCATTATTGCAGGCTCTAATGGTGGCTTTAGTATAAACTCCAGAATAATAAAGGAGGCATTCAACATGCCAGTAGTCAACACTTCAACACATGCAGGTATTGGTGTTAGAATGCAATTTGAAACATATAAAGAGTTTATATGCAAGAATGACATAGTTTTATTTATACCAGAATACGATGACGGAGACGAACGCTTGTATGGTGGCTCTACACTGTTTAGAATAGTAGGGACGCACATGCCTTCTGCATATAAAAAGATTTCTGCGAGACAGTGGTTACACCTTTATAAATACATAGGTGTACATAACAAAGAGTGTTATGAACATCTTGGCAGTGGCGAATTTAATAGTCCATATTCAAGAGGAGCATTGAACGAATATGGTGATATCGAGTTTGAAAGAGAACATAAAGACAGCATAAAATCGTATAACTTGAAGGGGGAAATGAGTGCAGAACTAATAGATTATTATAAGTACATACACGATTACGTAAGGAGCAGGGGTGCAAAACTTATATTCTTGCCTCCAACTTTAATTGAAAGTTGTTACAACAACAATACGGAACAAATAGATTCTGTATGCACAATTCTAAATAAAAACAGAATCCCATATGGTGCACATCCATTAAGATACGTTTTTCCTGACACCTTATACTTTGATACCCCATATCACATGACTCCAGCAGGTGCAAGCAAACGTACAGAAGAGGTTGTTGAGGATATGCTTAGGATATTAAAACGGAGGGATAAAGAAAAAATATAAACCGTTAATGGTTAGTTACCCATCAAACTCTACGGGTTCGCCGAAGTGGTGGGCGCCGAGGAATGTGCCGTCGGCGTAGATGGGTGTGCCGCTGACTATGGTGTGGGCTACGTGCCAATGGAACTGTTTGCCTTCGAGGGGGCTCCAGCGGCACTTGCTCTGTATGCATTCGGGGGTGACGGTCCAGGGCTCGCCACGGCGCACGATGGTGATGTCTGCCTTGTAGCCTGGGCGGAGGAAGCCGCGCCTACTGATGCGGAAGAGACGGGCTGGGTTGTGAGCCATGAGCTCCACGAGGCGTTCGATGGTGAGCACTTCCTTATCTACGAGGCTGAGCATGGCGACGAGGGAGAATTGTATCATGGGCATGCCTGACATTGCCTTGGCGCAGCCGCCCTGCTTCTCGTCGATGGTGTGGGGGGCATGGTCGGTGCCGATGGTTGTGATGGTCGAAGATTGAAGGGCGAGGCGCAGGGCGTCGCGGTCGTTCAAGGTCTTGACGGCGGGATTGCATTTTATGAGGGCTCCCTTCTCGTCGTAGTCTTGCTGTGAGAAGAGGAGGTGGGCTACGGTGGCTTCGCCTGTTATGTTACCGCCAAGGAGGGAAAGCTCGCGGGCGGTGGTGAGGTGGGCTATGTGGAACTGGGTGCCGTGGAGGCGTGCCAGTTCTGCGCCGAGGGCTGCGCTGCGGTAGCATGCCTCTTCGGAGCGTATGTAGGGGTGATACTGTATGGGTGGGTCGTCAGTGCCGAGTTCTTCCTTGACACGCTGCATGTTGCGGTTGATGATGGCGGTGTCTTCGCAGTGTGCCATGAGTGGCAGCCCTTTGTCCTTTGCGAGTTGGAAGATGGTGTCGAGTGCCTCGCGCTTATCTACGAGCATATTGCCAGTGGAGGAACCCATGAAGAGTTTGATGCCAGGCACCTGACGTGGGTCGAGCTGGCGCAGGAAGTCGAGGTTGTCGTTAGTGGCGCCAGGGAAGAAGGCGTAGTTGACGTGCATCTTCTCCTGTGCCACAGCCAGCTTTTCGTGCAGTGCCTCGGCTGTGGTGGTCTGCGGCTGGGTGTTGGGCATGTCGAAGACGGTGGTGACTCCGCCGTAGGCGGCGGCACGGCTCTCGCTCTCCATCGTTGCCTTGTGGGTGAGCCCGGGCTCGCGGAAGTGTACGTGGGTGTCGATGATGCCAGGGAGGACGTAGGCTCCTTCGGCATCTATAATAGAATCGAAGGAATCGGCAGCGTACTTGCCAGCGATTCCTTCAGTAGTTATTTCTTTTATGCTGTCGCCGTCGATGATGATGTCGGCGTGTTGTTTCTGTCCGTCATTGACTACGGTTCCGCTTTTGATTAGTATCATGGTTGTGCGAGTTCGTTGGGTGTCTTGGGTTTGGGCAGTGGCATCGGCGGCAGTTTGGGCTGCGGCTCGGCAACGCCTGTCATGATGTCGCGGTTGTGGTTGGCGGCATCGATGTATTCCTTGACGTAGGGGTCGTTCTTGAAGCGGTCGGTGGCTTTGGTGAGCAGCACCTCTATCCACGTGGTGAGTATGGGGTATTCGTAGGCTCGTGTGGCAACCTGGAAGACGTAGGGACCGAGGCAGTTGTCGAAGTTGTCGGTGATGAAACCGCTGACGAGCTGTTCCTCCTCAGCCATGAGGCGGTCTTCCTCTACGGCGAGGCGACGGTTGACGGCATCGACGTCTTCACCGTTCATGATGGCTTGGCTCTGCTGGTGGGCGAGGTCTTCGAGCCTCTCGCTGAGCTTGCGGTAGCTGATGTTGAAGACGTTGAGGGTGTCGTTCATTGGCGTGCCGGAGCAGGTCTGCCCCTGCATGTTGAGCGTGACGCTGATGGTGCCGGGCTCAAGCACTACGGGCATGACGGGCTGGTCGTCGATGCAGAGCGTGACGATGCGTGTGGAGTCGAAGGCTCCTGAGAAGGCGAACTTGCCGTGCACCATGTCGCACGAGTCGAGGTTTACTATCTTGTCGTCCACCACATCCTTGAGGTACAGCATGCGCCCATCCACGTTCTGGAGGTCTGACGACCCCTGGATGTCGTATTTGGTGCACGATGCGAATGCTGCAAGGAGCACCAGGGCGAATATGGCGGACAGAGTCTTGTTCATAGCTGTGATGACGGGAGGCTTGCTCCCGAATGCGATGCAAAAGTAGAGAGAATTATTGACAATGAAAAAGAATTTCAGGGTATTTAATGAAAAAGGGCGATGTTTAGTCTTTTTTTACATTTATTTTTTGTACCTTTGCCGTCATTATAATCCAAGGAATATGCAGAAGACAGCTATACTTCTATTACACTGCCCGGACAAGGCAGGCATCATTGCCGAGATGACAAAGTTCATTACCGACAACAACGGTAACATCGTTTATCTCGACCAGTATGTGGACACTGTGGACCACCGATTCTTCATGAGGGTGGAGTGGACCACGGAGAACTTCGCCATACCCGATGACAAGCTGGAGGAGTACATCGAGACGCTCTACGGTCAGAGGTATGACATGGAGTTCAAACTGTACTTCGGCGACAAGCGTCCGCGCATGGCAATCTTCGTGAGCAAGATGAGCCACTGCCTCTACGACCTGCTGGCACGCTACAAGGCTGGCGAGCTGGACTGCGACATACCATGCATCGTGAGCAACCATGAGAGCCTGCGCTACGTGGCAGAGCAGTTCGGCATACCTTACTACGTATGGTCTATCAACAAAGACTGGTCTAACAAGCAGGAGGTGGAGCAGGCAGAGATGGAGCTGATGAAGAAGGAGGAGATAAACTTCATTGTGTTGGCGCGCTACATGCAGATAATATCGGAGGAGATGATAAAGAGCTTCCCCAACCGCATAATAAACATACACCACTCGTTCCTGCCGGCGTTCATAGGCGCTAAGCCATACCACCAGGCTTACCAGAGGGGTGTGAAGATAATAGGTGCCACGAGCCACTACGTGACGACGGAACTCGACGCTGGACCGATAATAGAGCAGGACGTGGTGCGTATCACCCACAAGGATACGCCCGAGACGCTGGTGCTGAAGGGAAAGGACCTTGAGAAGATAGTGCTCTCACGCGCTGTGAAGAAGCACATTGAGCACAAGGTGCTGACCTACCATAACAAGACGATAATATTCAGTTAATTGACAATTGATAATTGGCAATTGACAATTAAGGTTTACAGTGCGTCATACATGGGGATATCGGACAGATATTCCCATTTGTTTTTTGCCTTGTCGAAGTGCAGGCATACGTGCTGGTTGCCGTTGCTCACCATGAGGTATTCTGTGTGCAGGAGCATGTTGTACGTAGCTATCTGTGTGAGGACTTTCTCGGTCAGGGGAATGTCCTCCGCTTTGTATTCCATGATGGCGCGCGGCATGCGGTTGGCATCAAACAGCACGGAGTCACAGCGCAGCTTCTTGTTGCCCACGCTGAGCTCCACCTCGTTGCCCATGAGGGCAGGGGGATAGCCCTTGTAGTTTATGAGGTAGTTGACGAAATGTTGGCGCACCCACTCCTCGGGGGTTAGCGCCACATAGCGCTGGCGCAAGACGTCGAGCACTTCGTGCTTGCCGTCTTGCGTCGTGCGTGTCTTGATATCTGTGTATTCGGGAAGAAGCACTTACAACAGGTTTTTCGCCCTCAGTATCCACCACGAACCGAGGCTCACAATGACGGAGAGTGTGAGGGCTACGGGGAAGCCCCACGTGTTTGCCTCCATGCCGTTGATGAGGTTCATGCCGAAGAGCGATGAAATGAGCGTGGGGAACATCAGGATGATGGAGAACGAGGTGAGGGTACGCATCACGGTGTTCATGTTGTTGTTGATGATTGACGTGTAGGTATCCATCGTTGACTCAAGGATTTCTGAGTAAATGCTGGCGGTTTCGCGAGCCTGCGAAATCTCGATGTTGACATCCTCGATGAGGTCGGCATCCAGTTCATCGACAGGCAGTTTGAACTTCAGCTTCTGCAAGAGTGTCTCGTTGCCTCGTATGGAGGTGATGAAATAGGTGAGGGAGTCTTGCAGGCGCGAGAGGTTCATCAGCGAGGTGTTGTTGACGGTGTGGTCCATAGAGCGCTTGGCACGGTCGAGCAACAGGCTTATCTGCTTGAGGCGCTTAAGGTACCACACGGAGGTGCTGAGGAACAGGCGGAACACCATATCGACATAGTCGGTGAAGCCCTCGCCGCGTCTTTGCTGGTAGGTGACGAAGTCTATCATCATGTCGGTCTCGAAGTAGCACACGGTGATGGTGACATCGCCCTTGTGGATGATGCCGAGCGGCACGGTGGTGTAGGGTGTGCGTGAGCGAACCTCCTTCATGTAGGGTATGCGGAGGATGATGAGTTGCCAACCCTCGTCGAATTCATAACGGGCTCTCTCGTCGGCATCGCTGATGTCGCTGAAGAAGTAGTCGGGTATCTGATACTCGTCCTCCAGCTGGCGACGCTCTTGCTCTGTAGGACACGTTACCTGTATCCAGCAGTTAGGCTCCCACTCCTCTATGGAGCGAATGCCATAGTTGGTGTTCCAAAACGTTTTCATTTGGTCGTTTTCCTCTTGTGTGAATGAGACAATGACTTAATCTCTGAAGCGAGGAAAACAACCTTTCTTTTGTCAGGCTGTTATTCCACGCTATGCAAAAAAATAGGGCATGTCGCGTAATAATCGTCGTCCATTTTGTTAATTTGTCAAATTGTTAATTTGTTAATTTGAAATTTGCGGTGCAAAGGTACAAAAAATAATTAATAATTAAGAATTAAGAAATAAGAAATTTGTGAATTACAACGAAATTCGCACTATTTTTTGTAGTATTGTAGTGCCTCGGGCATCCATCCCTTGATGTTTGCTATGCGCTTGGCGTCAGAGGGGTGGTCGCTGAAGAGCTCGCTCTGCTTGTTTGACGAGCTTGCCGCCATGCGTTGCCAGAAGCTTACTGCCACCTGTGGGTCGTAGCCTGCCATAGCGGCGAAGATGAGTCCCATGTGGTCTGCCTCGTTCTCGTGGTCACGGGAGTACTTGAGGTTTTGCAGTTGTAAGCCCTGCTGTCCCACCCACGTGGCTATGTTGGCGGCATTGCTTCCTATGACGGCTCCCAGCACGCTGCCTGCTATCTGCTGTCCCACCTGCTGCTTGTATTGCTTGGATAGCTGCTCTGCCGAGTGCTTTGCTACGGCATGGGCTATCTCGTGGCCTAAGACGATGGCGAGAGCGTCCTCCGTCTGGGTGACGGGCAGCAAGCCCTCGAAGACGGCAATCTTGCCGCCAGGCATGCACCATGCGTTGACGTTCTTGTCCTGCACGAGGTTGAACTCCCACTTATAACCGTTCAATTCGCTTGCCATGCCGTTGTTGCGCAGGTATGTTTCTACGGCAGAGGCGAGGCGTGTGCCCACGCGCTGCACCATCTGGGTGTTCTTTGTGTCGGTAGATTTCTTGGCAGTCTTCATGTACTCGGTGTACTGCTGGGTGCTCAGTGAGAGCATCTGTTCATCGCTCACCATGAGCGTCTGCTTGCGTCCTGTCACGGGTACTGTGCGCGATGTGCCGCATGATGTCAACAATGCCACGAGGGCAAAAACGAGTATGAGGGATGATGATTTGAAAGTTTTGCTGCTCATAATATCTTTATTTTTAATTTATCAATTATCAATTATAGTGAAATGGTGACATGGAGCCTGCTACGGAGAACACCTCGTCGGGGGTTATCCTCTGTGCCTCCTTCCTGCTGAGCTGGCGCGACCAGTCGGCACGCTGGGCGGTGGAGGCTCCTGCGCCGTGGTTGTTGTATTCAGCGTAGCGTATGTTGGCATGCTCCTTCTGCCAGTCGTCCCAGCCTACAGGCAGTATGTGGGCGCCTATCTCGCAGTCCTTGAAGAGGGTGTAGGCATACTGACGCCAAGGGCGACCGAGGTAGCACTTGCTGACGCCAGGAACGGCGATGAGCTTGCAACGGTTGAAGACATAGCCGTACTGCTGGTCTTGTGGTGTGGAGGCGGCAGTGACGTATGAGTCGCTCTTGCTGAGTATGGTGCACTGCTCAAACCACGCCGTGGAGGGACCGAAGATGAAATCGGTCGTGCCCTCTATGTAGCAGTTGAGGAAATAGAGGCGTGTGCCTGCCAGACCTGTGTAAACGGTGTCCTGATTGCCAAGGAAACGGCACCCGATGAACCTCAGACGGTCGCCCTCGGTGTGCAGTGCCACTGCCTGTCCCAGCTTTGCGGCATTGTTCTCTATGGTGATGTTCTTCACCGTTATGTCGTTGCCCTCTATCTTTAGCGTATAGGTGCGGAAGGTGCCCATCTTGTTGATGTTGGCATGGTCGTCGTAGGTCACTATGGTGTTCTCGGCACTCTCGCCGCACAGCTCGATGTTGGTGAGCCATGAGGGTATGATGAGTTTCTCCTTATACACGCCGTTCTTCACGTAAATCACCTTGTGGTACTCCATGAAGGCGCGGCAAACCTCTATTGCCTCGCCGATGGTGCGGAACTGTCCCGTTCCGTCACGTGACACCACGATAGTGTCAGGATTGTCGTACTTGCTCTGTGCCGAAGCGCAGAAAGTGAAAAGTAATAAGGAAAAAGTAAAAAGTAATTGCCGCATGATAAATTGCTACTTGTTATTTTCTATTTTTTATTCTTAATTTCTTGCAAGGCAAGAGCCTAAATCCTGTGTACGCTCTGTAAGCCGTCAACCTGCCTTATCTGCTCCTCCACCTCGGCGAGGGCTATGGCGTCCTTCACCTTGAGCTCTATCTCAGCCTTGAAGATGCCGTCGTCGGAGAGGGTAGAGAGGCGATATATGTCTATGTCGAACGTGCCAGCGAGAATCTGTGACACATCGCGTATGATGCCCTTGCGGTCTATGCCGCGCAGTTCCAGCGTGGCATGAAACTCCATCGTGCCGTGCATGTCCCATCGTGCCACGAGTATGTCGGAACCGAACGACGACTGCAGGCGTGCCGCCTCGCTGCATGAGCGGTGATGTATCTCTATCTGCTTCTTTCCGTTGACGTAGGCTATGATGTCGTCGCCAGGTATCGGCTGGCAGCATTTGGGGAACAGGTACTGCGAAATGTTGTCCTCGCTGATGGTGATGACCTGGCTCTTGTCGAAGTCCTTGCCCACTATGAGCAGGTGCTGTCCCTTTGTCACGGCGGCACTTTTCATGCCCTTGACGAACGACAGGTATCTGCGCCATCCCTTGCGCTTCTTGCTGTTCTCCTCGCCCTTGGCGCCGTAGAATATGTAGTTGAGGTCTTTCTCGCCCAGCACTATGTCGCCCTTTGCTATGCTTATGAACAGCTGCTCGTGGTGCTTTGTCTGGTGTGCCTCGGTGAGTTTGTCGAGGTTCGAGGTGGTGAGTGTCAAGCCGTTCTGCTCCAGCCAAGCCTGCAGTTGTGCCTCGCCCTGCTTGGCGTATTCGCGGTCTTGCTTTCTCAGCAGCGTCTGTAGCTTGGTGCGTGCCTTCGCCGTGGTGACGAAGTTTATCCACGATGGCTGCACGTGCTGTGAGCTGTTGGTTATTATCTCCACCTGGTCTCCGCTCTTCAGCCTGTGCGACAACGGCACCAGTTTGTGGTTCACCTTTGCCCCTATGCAGTGCGAGCCGAGGAAGGTGTGTATCTGGAATGCGTAGTCGAGGGCTGTGCAGTTGGCAGGCATGGTGATGATGTCGCCCTTCGGCGAGAAAACGAATATCTCGCTGGCGAAGAGGTTCAGCTTTATGGCGTCGAGGAAGTCCATGGCGTCGGGCTGTGGGTCGTCGAGTATCTCCTTGATGGTTTGCAGCCATCCGTTGAGCTCGTCCTCTGCCACTTTCTCCGTGTCGCTGTCGCTCTTGTATTTCCAGTGTGCGGCAAATCCCTGCTCGGCTATGTCGTCCATCCTCTCCGAGCGTATCTGCACCTCTATCCATCGTCCCTGGTTGCTCATCAGGGTTACGTGGAGCGCCTGATATCCGTTAGCCTTGGGGTGTGCCAGCCAGTCGCGCAGTCGGTCTGGGTGCGACTTGTATAGCTTGCACAGTGCCACGTATATGTTGAAGCACTCGTTGACCTCCTCTGTCGTCTCTCTCGGCGTGAATACTATGCGCACGGCGAGTATGTCGTATATCTCGTCGAACGACACGTGCTTCCTTTGCATCTTGCTCCAGATGGAGTAGGGGCTCTTGATGCGTGCCTTGATGGTGTATTTTATGCCCATCTCGTCGAGCGCCTCGCGTATTGGGCGTGTGAAGTTCTCAAACAACTCGTTGCGTTTCTCCTTGGTGTGTGCCAGATTCTTCTCTATGCTCTCATACTCCTCGGGGTGCTCATACTTGAACGAGAGGTCTTCCAGCTCGGTCTTTATGGTGTTGAGTCCCAGACGGTTGGCAAGTGGAGCATAGATATACAGCGTCTCGCCCGAAATCTTGTAGCGCTTCGCCTCGGGTTGCTTGTCGAGGTGGCGCATGTTGTCCAGTCGGTCGCATATCTTGATGAGGATTACGCGTATGTCCTCGCTCATGGTGAGCAAGAGCTTCTTGAAGTTCTCCGCCTGTGCCGATGCCTTGTCGCCGAATATGCCTCCCGCTATCTTCGTCAGTCCGTCAACTATCTGTGCTATCTTCTTGCCGAAGATGTTCTCTATATCGTCGATGGTGTAGTCGGTGCCGTCGAGCACGTCGTGGAGCAGTGCCGCACAGATGCTGGTGCTGCCCAGCCCCATCTCCTCCGATACTATGGTGGCAACGGCGAGGGGGTGCATTATATACGGCTCCCCCGAAGGGCGGTATTCCCCCTCGTGGGCGCGCATGGCAAAGTTGTATGCCTGTTGGATAATATCCACCTTCTTACGATGGTTGGAGTTCATGTAGCTCCTCAGCAACCTCTCGTAGGCTTCGTCTATCATCTCTTTGTCGTTCATAGTTATAGTCAGGTATAGTTAGGTTTAGTTAGCATTGTGAATTATAGTGTTATTAGCGTCTCCTCTTCTTGGAGCCTTTCTTCTTTTTCTTTGATGATGCCTTCTTCGACTTCTTCTTGCTTGAAGACTTCTTCGCCGAGCCTCTCTTCGACTTCTTGCTCTTTATGAGTCGGTTTTTGCGGCTTCTCACGTTCTTCTTGCTTCGGTAGCTGCGCTTTGAGGTCGCCTTGTAGGCATATTTCGCCTCGTTTACCTCTACCACGTCGCGCTTCATCAGGTCGCTCACGTCGTAGGCGAATATCTCGTTCTCCTTCTCTATGAACTGTGCCACGTACTCCTTTGGCAGGCGCAGGTCGGTAGGCTCCGAATATCCCGTCACCACGTCGCGGCGGTACTGCGGGTTGAGCGAGCGCAGCTCGTCCATCTCTATGCCCAGCACGTCTGCCACCTGTTTGAAGTGCAGGTTGCGGTAGAGCATTATGGTGTCCGTCTCCTCGGGCAGTGTGGTGCTGGCAGGAGTTATGTTGTGCTCACAGTAGTAGGTCATGATATAGTTGGCGGCAATGAACGCCGGCACATATCCTCTCGTCTCGGCAGGCAGGTATGGGTATATCTCCCAGTAGTCCTTCTTGCCCCCCGAACGCTGTATCGCCTTCATTATGTTGCCCGGTCCGCAGTTGTAGGCAGCAATGACGAGAGCCCAGTCGCCGAATATCTGGTACATGTCGCTCAGGTAGTGTGCTGCGGCATACGATGCCTTGACGGGGTCTCTGCGCTCGTCTATCATGGAGTTCACCTTCAGCGAGTAGCGCTTACCCGTTGCCACCATGAACTGCCACAGTCCTGTGGCACCCACGCGGCTCACGGCGTTAGGCTTCAGTGCCGACTCTATCACCGGCAGGTATTTCAGTTCCAACGGCAGGTCGTACACCTCCAGCGCTTGTTCGAATATCGGCATGTAGAAATTCTGTGCTCCCAGCATTATGCTCACCGAGCGGCGCAGTCTGCCGCTGTAGCGGTCTATGAACTTCTGCACCACAGGGTTCCAGGGCATCTCTATCGCCGTCGGCATGCGCTTCAGGCGGTCTATGTACACCTGCTGGTCGTAAACAGGTATCACGTTCTGCATCGTGGCAGTAGTGTCCGGGGTGAGGTATTTGCGCTCCAGATAGTCGGCATTGTCGGCAGACTCGTCGATGATGAGACCTTCGGGCACCTCTATTATCTCCTCGTTGCCGTCCTTTCCCGTCACCACTATCTCTTCGTCCTCATACACGCCCTGCTCCTCGTCGCCTTCCTCGTCGCCCTCTTCCTCTTCCGAAGCGTTCTCGTCGCCTTCGACGTCTATCACCTCGATGCCGTCGTCCTCCTCGGTCGTTTCAGGGGTATTGCCGTTCTCAGGTACGGCGAACGATGACATCCCTATAAGGATGCCCAGTGCCAGTATGTAGTATTTCAGTTTGTCTATATTCATCTATCCGTTGTTAGTAGTTTCTCTTTTTGTTTTGTCGTTCAGAATCTCAGGGCGCCTTGCACCCCTATTGCCGAGTTGCCCAGTCCTCCCGTGTGGTCTTTTATCACTGCCGGCTCTATATCGAGGCTCAGGTCGTCTGAAATGTCGAAGTGCGACAGCGACGCATCCACGTAGGCATCTATTATCGATATGGCATACACGCCTATCGCCACGAAAATGCTCAGGTCGCGCCATCGGCGGTATTTGTCCTTTCGGTTCTTGAAGACGTTCTGGTACCAGTCCTTGTTCGTGTCGTCTATCTCCACTCCGAGGTGCATGAACGTGTTGTAGCTCTCCGTCGTGGGGTCGTCGTCTATCAGGTCCTTCAGCGCCTGCTTGTAGTCCTGGTACATCTGGTTGTTCCACCTTATGGCGTATGCGCATCCTATGAATCCGCCATACACTATGGGCAGCTTCCAGAATTTGCGGTTATAGATCTGTCCGCCTCCTGGTATCAGCGCCCACAGCACCGCCTTCTTTGGGTTCGGCTCCCATGTGGTCCAGTCGCGCTTCTGTTTCTTCGCCACGTCCTTTGCCGCCGTCTTCTCCGTCCTCGCTATCCTTGCCGTGTCGTCGGCTGTCAGCGGTGCCGTCTGCTGTGCGGCTTGCGTGGCTATGCTGTCCTGCTGCTGTGCCGCCATGCTGCCCGTCGTGAGCATCATCAGTGCCGTCACCAGTATGTGTGCGAGTGTCTCCTTCACCTTATTTTATATAATATAGGTGTATGCCGTCCGTCGTCGTGGCGCCAGCTTACTTCATCTTGTCAAACAGCATCATGAGCCTCTCCAGCTCCTCTTCGCTGGCAAAGGGTATCGTGATTTTACCGCTTCCCTTGGCGGTGCAGGTCATCTGCACCTTCGTGCCCACCAGCTCTGCCATCCTCTGCTTCAGCACCTCGAACTCCTTCGGCAGGCGCGAGCCGCCAGCCTTCACCGTCTTGCCGCCCACCTTCACGTCCTCGCCGTTCTTCAGCGTGTTCACTATCTCCTCCACCTTGCGCACGGAGTAGCCGTTCTTCATTATCTCCTTGAACACCTTTATCTGTTGCGAAGGCGAGTCCAGTGAGAGCAGTGCCCTGGCATGTCCCATGTCTATCTCCTTCTTCTGTAGCGACAGCTGTATCTGTGCCGGCAGGCGCAGCAGGCGTAGGTAGTTGGCTATCGCTGCGCGGCTCTTTCCCACGCGTTCCGACACCTTCTCCTGCGTCATGCCGTCGTTCTCCAGCAGGTGCTGGTAGCCCAGCGCTATCTCTATGGCGTTGAGGTCTTCGCGCTGTATGTTCTCCACCAGCGCCATCTCCATCACGCTCTCGTCCGTTATGGTGCGTATGTAGGCAGGAATCGCCGTCAGCCCCGCCATCTGCGAAGCCCTCCAACGTCTCTCGCCGGCTATTATCATGTATTTGCCGTCAGCCTCCTGACGCAGTGTGATGGGCTGTATGATGCCTATCTCGCGTATCGAAGCCGCCAGCTCCTGCAGCGCCTGTTCGTCGAAGTCGCGGCGCGGCTGGTTGGGGTTGGCTACTATGAGGTCTATGGGCACCTCGTTGATGGTCGATGACCCCTGTGTGCTCACCTCCTCGGTGGAGATGAGGGCGTCCAGACCTCTGCCAAGGGCGCTGCCCTTGCTACCTGTACTATATTTCTTGTGTACTGCCATTTATTTCTCTCTGCTTATTATCTCCTTGGCAAGTGCAAGGTGATTCTTTGAACCTGTGGCATCTGCGTCATAGAGTATCACGGGCAATCCGTGGCTGGGGCTCTCCGACAGCTTCACGTTGCGCTGTATCACCGTCTTGAACACCAGCTCCTGGAAGTGTCTCTTCACCTCGTCGTATATCTGGTTGGCAAGTCTGAGGCGGTTGTCGTACATCGTCAGCAGGAAGCCCTCTATCTCCAGCTTCGGGTTCAGCTTCGTCTTGATAATCTTTATCGTGTGCAGCAGCTTGCCGATGCCCTCCAGGGCGAAGTATTCGCACTGCACCGGTATTATCACCGAGCTTGCCGCCGTCAGGGCGTTCACCGTGATGAGTCCCAATGATGGCGAGCAGTCTATCAGTATGTAGTCGTATTCCTCGCGTATCGGTGCCAGAGCCTCCCTCAGCACCTTCTCGCGGTTAGGCACCGTGAGCATCTCTATCTCCGCGCCCACCAGGTTGATGTGGCTCGGTATGATGTCCAGTCCGTTTATGTCCGTCGTGTATATCGCATCGCGCACGTCGGTATGGTTTATCAGACACTCGTATATCGAGCAGTCCACCTCCTGCACGTCCACCCCCAGACCGCTCGAAGCGTTAGCCTGCGGGTCGGCGTCGATGAGCAGCACCGACTTCTCCAGCGTGGCGAGCGAGGCAGCCAGGTTTATGGCGGTAGTGGTCTTTCCCACGCCCCCCTTCTGGTTAGCCAAAGCAATTATTTTTCCGACTTTCTTCTCCATGATGTCGTCTTTCTTGGTTATAATACATTGCAAAGTTACAGTTTTTTTTTCAAAAAAAAGCCGTTTCCTCTGTGTAATATACATTTTTTATCATTTTTTCTCTACTTTTTCGCCAAACTTTCAACTTTAATTGCCAATTCCTAATTGCTAATTCCTATTTTTTTCGTACCTTTGCACCCGCTGGCACAAGCACTCACCCCCATTCCCCCATGCGCCTGTAGTTCAACGGATCAGAATAGGAGATTCCGGTTCTCCAGATCAGGGTTCGATTCCCTGTGGGCGTACTTCGTTCTTCCTCAGGTTCATCTCACCCTGGGGTTCTTTCAGTCGCATTTCATGCTTTGTGAAAGCGGCAAAGCCGAAACGATTCCTTGTGGGTGTACTCATTCATCGTCTTTTTCCCCCGATTCGTCGATTTTATTTGTTGCGAGAGCGCAAAACCCATAACTTTGCACCCAGAAAAAGCGATAAAACGCAACAAAAGACAGAAACGAATCAAACAAAATTGTAAAACCTCTTAAAAATTAAAACGACATGAAAAAGATTTTGATGACACTCATCGCAACAGCAATGGTAATTGGTGCTTCAGCACAGTGTGACAACGACTGCAAGGGCAAGAAAGACTGCCACCGCCCCGACCGCAAGGAGATGGCAGAACACCGCAAGGAGATGACCGCCAAGCGCACACAGATGATGGTGGAGAAATACAACCTCACACCCGAGCAGGCAACAAAGCTCAACGCGCTCAACGAGAAATACGCACCCAAGGGCGGACACCACCACGGACACCACCACGGTATGAAGCCGGGAGAGCGCCCCGAACCGCAGAACGGCAAGGACGGCATGAAGCCCGAACCGCCAAAGGACAAGAAAGACTTCAAGAAGATGCGCGAGGAAAGGCACAAGGCATACGACAAGGAGCTGCAGTCCATCCTCACCCCAGAGCAGTACAAAGCCTACAAGGCTGACATGAAGGCTCAGCGCAAAGCCCACAAGCACCACAAGAAGTAAAGCCCCTTTAGAGTAGCACCCCCCCACAGGAGTGCTACTCTTATTTTCATTTTTTTTTGGTGGTTTAAGAAAATATCCTTACCTTTGCAAGCATAAAAGAGTAATAAGGGAAGGGTAACGTCCCTTTAACTCCCCTATAACTCCCCTATAACTCCCCTTTAACTCCAAAAAAACAACAGAACATGATTGAAGTAAAACAAGTACTCAGTGACGCCGAAGAGCGTATGGAGATGGCAGCAATGTTCCTCGAAGACCAGCTCTCCCACATCCGTGCCGGACGTGCCAACGTGGCTATCCTCGATGGCATCAAGGTAGAGTCATACGGCATGATGGTGCCCCTCAACCAGGTAGCCAACGTCAGCACACCCGACGCACGCACCATAGCCATCAAGCCATGGGACAAGAAGGCTATACGCGACATCGAAAAGGCTATCATCAACTCCGAGGTAGGCATCACACCCGACAACAACGGCGAAGTCATCCGCCTCGCCATACCACAGCCCACAGAGGAGCGCCGCCGCGAACTCTCCAAGCAGTGCGCCAAGATAGCCGAGAAGGCAAAGATAGAGGTGCGCAACGTGCGTGGCGACATCAAGGAGAAACTCAAGAAGGCTATCAAGGACGGACTCTCCGAAGACCTCGAGAAAGACGCAGAGAACGATCTCCAGAAACTCCACGACAAGTTCATCGCCAAGCTCGACAAACTCCTCGATGAGAAAAACAAGGAGATAATGACGGTGTAGTTTACGGTTTACGGTTTACAGTTGAAAGGACTCGTAATAAAGAACACGGGCTACTGGTACACAGTGCTCACCGACGATGGTGCTACGATTGACTGCAAGGTGAAAGGCAACTTCCGCCTCAAGGGCATACGTAGCACCAATCCTGTTGCCGTAGGCGACAGAGTCATACTCAACGGGAACGTTAACGTTAACGGGAACGACGGGGGTCGCTGGATTACCGCCATAGAGGACCGCAAGAACTACATCATCCGCAAAGCCTCCAACCTCTCCAAGCAGAGCAGCATCCTCGCCGCCAACGTTGACCAGGCAATGCTCATCGTCACCATCAAGCAGCCCGAAACCTCCACCACCTTCATCGACCGCTTCCTCGCCTCCGCCGAGGCATACCGCGTGCCCGTCATCCTCGTCTTCAACAAGGTGGACCTCCTCCATGACGACCCCGACGCCCTGCGCTACCTCGACATGATACAGGCACTCTACGACGGCATAGGCTACCGGTGCCTCGCCGTCTCCGCCACCGAGGGTACGGGGCTCGACCAGCTGCACTCTATGTTGCAAGGCAAGATAACCCTCCTCTCAGGCAACAGCGGCGTAGGCAAGTCAACCCTCATCAACGCCATCGTGCCCACCGCCAACCTCCGCACCGCACAAATCAGCGATGCACACAACCAAGGCATGCACACCACCACCTTCTCCGAGATGATAACCATTGGAGGGAACGGCTGGCTCATCGACACCCCCGGCATCCGCGGCTTCGGCACCTTCGACATAGAGCCCGCCGAGCTCACCTCCTACTTCCGCGAGATATTCCAGTTCTCCCGTGACTGCCGCTTCTCCGACTGCACCCACACCCACGAGCCCGGCTGCGCCGTCCTCTCCGCAGTAGAAAACCATTACATCGCCCTCTCCCGCTATCAGAGCTACCTCTCCATGCTCGAAGACAAAGAAGAAGGCAAGTACCGCAAACCAGAATGAAAACCGCTCTCCTTCTCTCAGGCGGCGTCGATTCCGCCGTAGCAGCCCACCAGCTTGTGTCACAAGGATGCAAGCCCGACTGCTACTACATACGCATAGCATCCCAGGAAGACGGTGACCTCGACTGCACCGCCGAAGAAGACATCGAGATGGCAACCGCCGTGGCACGCCGCTACGACCTTCCCTTCTCCGTCATCGACTGCCACAAAGAATACTGGGAGCACGTCACACGCTACACCATGGAGAAAGTCCGCGCAGGCCTCACCCCCAACCCCGACGTCATGTGCAACCGCCTCATCAAGTTCGGTGCCTTCCACGAGAAACGAGGCAAGGACTACGACCTCATCGCCACAGGCCACTACGCCCAGACCGAAATCGACGAGCAAGGCAGGAAATGGCTCTGCACCTCCCCCGACCCCGTCAAGGATCAGACCGACTTCCTCTCCCAGCTCTACCCCTGGCAGCTCCAGAAGGCAATCTTCCCCATCGGCGGCATGACCAAGGACGAGGTGCGCCGCATCGCCGAGCGCGAGCACCTCATCAATGCCCACCGCAAAGACTCGCAGGGCATCTGCTTCCTCGGCAAGATAAACTACAACGACTACGTCCGCCGTTACCTCGGCGAGAACCCCGGCTTGGTCATCGACATCGAGACAGGCAAGAAAATTGGCATGCACAAAGGACTCTGGTTCCACACCATCGGTCAGCGCCACGGCCTCGGCTTCGGCGGCGGTCCCTGGTTCGCCGTCAAGAAGAACGTCAAGAAAAACATACTCTTCGTCTCCCACGGCTACGACCCCCAGTCCGCCTACAAACAAGAATTCAAGGTACACGCCATCAACTGGCTCACCGCTCCCATCAACGTTAACGGGAACCCAGACAGTCTTCGTAGCAAAGCGTTTCGTAGCTCCGAAGGAGCGCTTCGTAGTGACGACAGTCACGCTTCGTACGAAGTCAGCATCAAAATCCGCCACACCTCCGACTATATCCCAGCCGTAATCAACTTTAACGCTGACGCTCCCGTTGATATCCGCACCTCCACCCCCATTCACGGTGTCGCCCCCGGTCAGTTCTGCACCATCTACGATGCCCGGCACCACCGCTGCTACGGCTCAGGCGAAATCACCGTGT
>JAFVBX010000071.1 GCA_017479675.1 Prevotella sp. | reverse complement strand
GGCATCATGCGCCAATGCAGTGTTGAGCGCCGTGAGTGCATCGTCCGTGTCTGCCACCTTATTATAATAAAGCGCGATATCTATCGGCGCTTCCTTGGCAGCATACACGTATGGCACATCCTTTATAGTGTATGGCGCGAGACTCAGTCCGTAGTTTGGTGCAAACGCCTCGGCCACATCGGTATAGCGATAGCGCTCCACTTTGCGCGTAGGGAAACCTTTCTTGGCAAACACAGCTATCGCCGCCTCACGCTCGTTATTGAGCGCATTGCACGACTGTCTTTCCAACAGGGGCTTCACCTCGTTATATAATTCTACGTATTGGTTCAACTTCTCTTTATTTTATAGGAACTATAGATACTATAGTCACTATGAGCACTATAGCTACTATTGATTACTATTTGTTATAAACTCAAATCCCTCATTCTCTATCTTCTGGGCAAGCTCTGGACCGCCCGTCATCACCACCTTGCCGTCTATGAGCACGTGCACCACGTCAGGCTTTATATAGTCCAACAGGCGCTGGTAGTGGGTTATCACCATTGCCGAGGTCTTCTCGGTGCGCAGTTTGTTGAAGCCTGTTGCCACTATGCGCAGAGCATCCACGTCAAGACCCGAGTCTGTCTCGTCGAGTATGCAGAAGGTAGGCTCCAACATTGCCATCTGGAATATCTCGTTCCTTTTCTTCTCGCCGCCCGAGAAACCCTCGTTTACGGAGCGCTTCATCAGTTTCTGGTCTATCTCCACCAACTGACGCTTCTCCTTCATCATCTTTATGAAGTCGCCTGCCTTCATGGGTTCCATACCTTGTGCCTTACGACGTGCATTGACAGCCGCCTTCATGAAGTTGGTCATCGATACTCCAGGTATCTCCACCGGCGCCTGGAATGACATGAATATGCCGGCATTGGCACGTTCGTCGGCACTCATCTCGAGCAGGTTCTTGCCGTCGAAGATTATCTCTCCCTCCGTCACCTCATAGGCTGGGTTGCCCACTATTACGTTGCTGAGCGTTGACTTTCCTGCACCGTTGGTGCCCATCAAGGCGTGAATCTCTCCGTCCTTGATGGTGAGGTTTACGCCTTTCAGTATTTCCTTGTCGCCAGCCTTGGCGTGTAAGTTTCTTATTTCAAGCATCGTTTTCTTGTTTTTAGTCTTTTTTCTTTTTCCATAGGAGAGCCTAGGTTATCTTAGGTTTTCCTAGGTTTTGCTTATCCTACTGAGCCCTCTAAGCTCACGCTGAGCAACTTCTGAGCCTCTACGGCAAACTCCATCGGCCGCTTCTGCAGCACCTCCTTGGCATATCCGTTGACTATCAAGCCTACGGCGTCCTCGGTGGATATGCCTCGCTGGTTGCAGTAGAGCAGCTGCGCCTCGCTTATCTTTGATGTCGTCGCCTCGTGCTCCACCACCGCCGTGTTGTTGTGTATGTCCATATATGGGAACGTGTGGGCACCGCACTGGCTTCCCAATAGCAGCGAGTCGCACGAAGAATAGTTCCTCGCTCCCTCTGCCTTCGATGTGGCACGCACCAGTCCTCGGTATGAGTTCTGCGAATGACCTGCCGAGATTCCCTTTGATATAATGGTGGATTTGGTGTTCTTACCCATGTGTATCATCTTCGTGCCTGTATCAGCCTGCTGGTAGTTGTTTGTCACCGCCACGCTGTAGAACTCTGCCACCGAGTTGTCGCCACGCAACACGCATGAGGGGTATTTCCACGTTACAGCCGAGCCTGTCTCCACCTGCGTCCACGACAGCTTGGAGCTTTCGCCTCTCAAGTCGCCGCGTTTGGTCACGAGGTTGAGCACACCGCCCTTTCCCTCTTCATCGCCAGGGTACCAGTTCTGCACGGTGGAATACTTCACCTCTGCCCTGTCCTTCACCACTATCTCCACTATTGCGGCATGCAGCTGGTTCTCGTCGCGCATAGGGGCTGTGCAGCCCTCAAGGTATGACACGTAGGAGTCGTCGTCGGCTATTATCAGCGTGCGCTCAAACTGTCCCGTTCCTGCCGCATTGATGCGGAAATATGACGACAGTTCCATAGGGCAACGCACTCCTTTAGGTATATAGACGAAAGAGCCGTCGGAGAATACTGCCGAGTTGAGTGCGGCAAAGAAATTATCCCTGTATGGCACCACGCTGCCAAGGTATTCTTTTATCAAGTCGGGGTGTTTCTGTATCGCCTCGCCTATCGACATGAAGATGATGCCGAGGTCCTTCAGTTTGTCCTTATATGTGGTCTTCACGCTGACGGAGTCCATTATGGCATCCACCGCCACACCGCTCAGTGCCAGACGCTCTTCCAGTGGTATGCC
>JAFVBX010000010.1 GCA_017479675.1 Prevotella sp. | reverse complement strand
TTGAGGAGCACCGTTACCTTTACTACGTTTTGTAGGGTGAGACCTGCCTGTGCCAGTATGTTCTGTATGTTGCGGAAGGACTGGCGTGTCTCTTCCTTGATGCCGCCTTCGGCAAATTTGCCAGTTTCGGGTACCAAGGGGAGCTGACCGCTGACATAGATGGTGCCTGCGGCTTCGATAGCCTGACTGTAGGGACCGATAGCGGCAGGGGCGTTGGGGGTTGAGATTGCTTTGTTCATGTTGTGTTGATTTTTTTTATATGTTAAGAAGTAAAAAGGATGCTTTAGATAAGCATCCTTTTGTGCCCAGAACGGGACTCGAACCCGTACACCGTGAAGTATTGGTGTTTGAGACCAACGCGTCTACCAATTCCGCCATCTGGGCTTTTTTGCGCTGCAAAATTACTCAAATTAATTAAGAATTAAGAATTAAGAATTAAGAGTTTGCGCGACTTTAAGTTTTATTAACTCTTAGCCCTTAACTCTTAACCCTTAACTCTGAATTGTGCATTATGTATTTAGAAAACGCTCGGCATCGAGGGCTGCCTTGCAACCTGTGCCTGCTGCTACGATGGCTTGGCGATAAACGGGGTCGCAGACATCGCCTGCGGCAAAGAGGCCTGAGAGGGGATTGCCGTTGGTGTCGCATACCTGCTGAGTGGTGCCGAGAGTCTTGATGTAGCCCATCTCGTCAAGGAGAAGTTGTCCCTTGAAGATGTCGGTGACGGGCTTATGGCCAATGGCGAGGAAGAAACCGTCGATGGGGAGGTCGTAGTGCTCTTCATCGGCTTCGCCCTTACGCTTTACGAGGTGCATGCCCTCGACACCGTTTTCACCATAGAGCCCTGTGGCATTATGTTCGAAGAGTATCTCGATGTTGGCGGCTTCCTTGACGCGCTGCTGCATGATGTCAGAGGCGCGGAGGTATGGCTTGCGCACTACGAGATAGACTTTCTGACAGAGGTGGGAGAGGTAGAGGGCGTCTTCGCAGGCTGTATCGCCACCGCCTACTACGGCAGTGACTTTCTTGCGATAGAAGAAGCCGTCGCAGGTGGCACAGGCACTGACGCCCATGCCGTTGTATTTCTCTTCATCGGGCAGTCCGAGGTATTTAGCCTTGGCTCCTGTGGCGATGATGACGGCGTCTGCCTCGATATGCTCACCAGAGTCGGTGGTGAAGCGATAGGGACGCTGTGAGAGGTCTGCCTCGACGATTTCGCCGTCGCGGATGTCGGCTCCGAAGCGTTCTGCCTGCTGGCGCAGTTCCATCATCATCTGGTTGGCATCGACACCGTCGGGATAGCCAGGGAAGTTTTCTACTATGGTGGTCTGTGTGAGTTGTCCGCCAGTCTGCGGACCGCAGTATTCTACTGGTGAAAGGTTGGCGCGTCCTGCGTAGATGGCGGCTGTGTAGCCAGCGGGTCCGCTACCGATGATTAAGCACTTCATGCTAATTTTTAATTATGAATTAAGAAATAAGTATTAAAGGAGTTCTTGTATTTTGCGTTCGATGGTGGGGAAGGAGGTGGTGGAGTCGAAGCGTGCCACGACCTTGCCGATTTTGTTGACGAGGAACTTGGTGAAATCGTCAGTGACGGGTTCGCCGCCTGTCTTTTCAACGAGGTAGCGGAAGAGCGGGTCGGCATCGTCGCCGCTGACTTTCGCTTTCTTGAAGCGTGCGAAAGAGGTGGAGTAGTTGTCTTTACAGAACTGGTGCACCATCTCGTCTGTGCCTGGGCATGACTTGGTGGGTTGGTTGCTGGGGAAGTCGAGCACTTCGAAGCCTTGTGAGTGGTATTTCTCGTAGAGAGCCTGAAGTTCTGTGTACTGTGGTGTCAGGGGACTTTGTGTTGCTGTGTTGACGATGAGCACTACCTCGCCCTGGTAGAGGTTGAGTGGTACGGCATTGCCTTTGCGGTCTTTTGCCGTGATGTCATAAAGGGAGGTCATATAGTTTGGTTTAATGGTTTAAAAGTTTATTGGTTTTCGGAAATTTCTTCCGCCTCTACTACTTCTGCATCGGAGAAGTCGGGTTTCTCGTTGAGATTGTAGAACCGTTCGGCTTTCTTGCGGTTGCTGCGTGCCTTGAGGGCGTTGATGCACTCAACGATGCCGTAGATGATGAGGAACCAGCCGATGAAGAAGAGAGGTGCGGAGGCAAAGACGGTGGGCTTGAAGAGGGCTATGCAACCTGCGATGAGGAGCAGGGATGGCATAATCCAATATACGAAGCCAACACCGGCATCGCGACGTGCACCTGCGAGGGTGACAAATTGCTGTACTGCACCTATGATAAGGAAGGCGGAGATGATATAGACGAGGAAGGTGACGAAGGTGGTGGGCATGAGTGCGAGGATGAGTCCGAGAATCATGCACCCCATACCGACGAAAGCGCCCCATCCCCATCCATTTCGTTGTGTGGATGTCGTTTTGCCGTCACCTTGCGCAGATGATGCATTGTCGCCATAGGTCAGCTGGGTGCTGTCGGCATCGTCGCTATCGGCATTGGTGCTGACCACTTTCTTCCTGCCCATGGATGATATCATGGCGATGGCGCCGGAGATGAAGAACAGTACCCCGATGGCGATGGTCATCCACTCGACCATGTCTTCGCGGTATTTTACGAGTAAGGCGCCCACTGCTATTGCACAGAGGGCGCGGAAGATGCTATATGTGATTAGTTTCATAATTCTCTAAGTGAAGTGAGATGGGTTATCGCCTGCCGCCGCGTGAGCTGCCACCGCCGCTGTGACCTCCGAAGCTGCCGCCACCGCTGCTACTACTGCGTGAGCCCATGCTTGGTGCACCACTGCTGTGTCCGCCCATACCTGAGCTATGCCCTCCCATGCCAGTGCTGTGACCACCGTAGCTGCTGCGTGCCCCCATGCCTGAACGTGTGCTGCTCTCACGGTTGCGTATTCCAGAGTTTGGCGTGCTGGTACTTGGCGTGCCTGTGCTGTGTCCGCCGTAGCGTGGTGAGGCATTGCGTCCGAAGTTACCGCTTCTGTTATGAGGTGCCGGTGAGACCTGATGCGGAGCACCTACATGGTGAGGTGCCGGTGCGCTGTGGCGCATGCCGTGATGTGTTGCCGGGCGCAGTGCGGGACCGTGATGTACCCACCATGATACTCCTCCGTTGTGCCTCCAGCTGTGACCGCCACGATAGGTGGACCATACCACTGGGCGTGAGAAGTAGAAGAAGTTGCGGTGTGGGTAGTGGGCATAGATGCCGAAGTGCCACACGCCAGCGTCCCAGTAGAGCGGACGGTAGAAGTATGTTGCGGCGCAGAAGGCTGTCCACTGCCAGTCGTAGAAGATGGCTTGCATGTCAAGGTTGCGCTGACGCCAATATACGGAGTAAACGTCATCGACGGTGTTGACACTCATGAGGTAGTCAAGGTTGATCTCGTAGGCAGCCTCATACTGTTCCTGTGACAGATTGAGTTCGTAAGCCATCTTATCAGTGAGGAACAGAGCCTGTTCGCGTGCCTGCTCGTAGCTCATAGCTTTTGCACCAACCACTGCTGTGAGCAGTGTAACCATTGTTATGATGAATTTCTTCATAATAGTGTAGTTTTTTAGTTGTCTTATTTCTTTTGTTGATGCAAAGATACGTATGTTATTGCGTTTACGGAAGGGAAAAATCCCTATGTGGTGCAGGGGAATCCCCTATATCTTGCGTGATATTACGCTGTTGCCTATCTGTTTGGCTATCTTGGTGCGCAGTATCTGTGCCTGCCTGAGTTCTGTCATGAGCTGCATCTGACGGTCTGTGTCGCCGCTTGCAAGCTTTATCTCGGCGGTGAGGGTGCTGATGCGCTGCATGATGTATTCATTGCGGAAGTCGAGCAGGAGGTGGTTAATCTGTTCGCGTACCACGTAGGGGGTAGCGTTGATCTGCAGGCTCTTGGAGAGTATGACATTGTCGGCACAGAGCGTTATGGCTGTTGAGGATATGTCGTAGTCGGGGTGGAGCATGAAGTATTTCTCGCTGTCGAAACCGTCATCCTTGCAGTGCTTCACCGCCTCGTTGAGTATCTGGTTGTAGAGTGGCTCGGCAAACTGCAAGCCGTCGCTCTTGAACTCGTAGTCAACGAACTCTGCCAGCGTGAGCGTTAGGAGGTTGCCGTCGTCGTCTTCCACGTTTTCGTATATGGTCATGCCTCCGTGACGTATCACCTCTTTTATAATAAGTGACGACAGGGTGGAGGGATTGATGGGAGCGTCAACGGAAACGTCAGTACCAACAGTATCGGGAACGTCAACGGGAACTTCCGCAGTGTTTTCCGCAGTGGCGTCAACGGAGGTGGCGGGTTTGTTGTCGTAAGGACGTCGCTGCTGCCTCATGGCGCGGATGTTCTCGTTCATCTTGGCTGTGAGTGTCTGCTCGCTGTAGCCCAGTCGTGAGGAACAGTCCTGTATGTAGGTTGCCCTGACGATGGGGTCACCTATTACGCTGACGCTTTGTATGATGCTCGAGATAGCCTCGGAACGCTCGCGAGGGTCTGTGACACCTTGCAGTAGCACCTTGGTCTTGAACTCGATGAAGTCAGCCTGGTTCTCCTTGATGTATGCACGAAACTCTTCTGCCGTATGCTTGCGAGCGAAGGAGTCGGGGTCGTCGCCGTCGGGTAGTAGCATCACCTTGACATTCATGCCCTCTTTGAGCAGCATGTCGGTACCGCGCAGCGCAGCCTTGATGCCAGCGGCGTCACCGTCGTAGAGCAGCACTATGTTGTGTGTGAAGCGATGTAGCAGGTGTATCTGGTGCTCGGAGAGTGCGGTGCCTGAGTTTGCCACCACATTCTCTATGCCGCACTGGTGCATGGAGATGACATCGGTGTAACCCTCCACCATATATACGAGGTCTGCCTTGGCAATGGCTTTCTTCGCCTGGTATATGCCGTATAGCTCATGGTCTTTGTGGTAAATGTCGGAGTCGGGGGAGTTGACGTATTTCTGGCTGACGCCTTTGGTACGACTGTCGAGCACTCTGCCGCCGAATGCCGTCACCTTGCCGCTGACGCCAATCCATGGGAACATCACCCTGCCGGCGAAACGGTCAACGAGTTCGCCTCGGTCGTTGGAGTAGCAGAGTCCCGTCTTGATGAGATACTCTTTCTGGTAGCCTTTCTTCAGTGCGGCATCGGACATGGCGTGGCGGTCGCTGAGGCAGAAGCCCAACTGGAACTTCTCGATGACATCGTCGCGCACTCCGCGCTGGCGGAAATACTGCATACCGATGGCGCGGCCGTCTATGTCGTTGTGCAGTATGTCCTTGAAATACTGCGCCGCCCACTCGTTGACGATATACATGGACTCGCGGTCGGTCTGTTCCTTCTTCTGTTCCTCGGTGAGTTCCTTCTCCTCTATGGTGATGTTGTATCGGCGTGCCAGCCAGCGCAGGGCATCAGGGTAGGTGAGCTGCTCATGCTTCATGATGAAGCCCACGCTGTCGCCACCCTCGCCACATACGAAACAGTGGCACGTGCGGCGTGCCGGCGAGACATAGAACGAGGGGGTGTGGTCGTTATGGAAAGGACACAGCCCACGATAGTTCACGCCCACTTTCTTCAGTGACACGAACTCAGAGACGACATCAACAATGTCGGCTCTCTCTTTTATGCGTTCTATGGTGAGGCGGTCTATCAATTATGGTTGAAGGTTGAAAGTTTAAAGTTTAAAGATACTGAAGTTTACACTGCCGTAGCTGCGGTGGTCTATGAAACGAGGGTGGGCAGAGAAGTCATTCTGCTTGCCATGCTCGAAGACCAGTATTCCGTCATCTTTCAGCAGCGGCAGGGCGAGGTCGGGTATGGTCTCTATGTTGGGCAAGGCATAGGGCGGGTCGGCGAAAATGATGTCGAACTGCCTCTTGCAACTCTTGAGGAAACGGAACACGTCGCCCCTGATGAGGGTGTGGTTGATGGCTTGCACCTTGCTGACACACTGCTGAATGAAACGTGCATGGTCGCGATCCATCTCTACGCTTACTACATCACTGCATCCGCGACTGAGCAGTTCGAGCGATATGCTGCCTGTGCCGGCAAAGAGGTCGAGGGCGCTGCTGCCGTCGAAGTCTATGTAGCCTGTCATCACGTTGAAGATGTTCTCCTTGGCGAAGTCAGTTGTGGGGCGCGCCTTGAAGGTGCGCGGCACGTCGAAATGGCGTCCTTTATACTGTCCGGTGATTACTCGCATGGCTTGTCATGTTAATATTCCTCGCATAGGGTGAGGTCGAAGGGCTTCTTGTCAGCCTTGCCGTCGTGGTCTATCACGTTGACGTGGCTGAGGTAGGTGTTGTAGCGCTCCAACAGCCAGTCGGCATGCGGCATGTCGCCGAAGATAAACAACTCGTCGTCGGTCTGGTTCATGCCCAGCTGCTTCCAGATGAACAGCGTATAGTACAGTGCATCGTGGGCATGGACGGCAGGGAAGGAGTTGGCAAAGTGTATGCGGTGCTGCCCGAAGGAGCAGATGTCCACCACCTTGTCGTGGAAATAGGCGAAGAGTCGGCGCTGCTTGCCGCTCTCGTAGTAGCGGTTGTATAGATGCTGCCAGACGGTGACCATCACGTTGCGCGTATCGACGATGGGGAAGTGGTCTTTTACCACCATCTGCAAGTCGCTGTTAACGGGGAATACGGCGGTGGCATACAGTTCGCTGATGTCGCTGATTACCTTTACCTCGCCTTTGTGTCCTGTGATGACGTTGCCGTACACCTCGTCGGCATCAAACGCCTCGTCTGCCTGATACTGTTCGGTGGGTATGAGGAGGGTGGGCGAGGAGACAAGCAACACAGCCTTGTTGCCCACGCCGGTGAGGTAGCTCTCCTCCTTGAATGCGGTGCGCAGATTGGCAGCTATCGACATGCCGCTCTTTACGGGGTATGGGCGAAAGACTGGCACATTGTTGCCGTCAGGGCACAGGAAAGCCAGCGTGCCTTGTCCTACTCGTATTATGATGGAGTCCATAAATAAATGGTTCAAAAGTTTAGTTATTCAAAAGTTTTTTGTACTTTTGTAGGTGCAAAAGTACAAAAAATAATTCATATACTCAAAAGTATAAGGTATAAAGTATAGAGTTTTTTTACAAAAAAAACGTTGCCGTAGTGACATTCTCCGATTTTAAGATTGACATACAGCGCCATTTCGGGCATACCCCATCGCATGACCAAGACCATGCCATCGACGTCTTTTCGCAGTTTCTGGCGTGCAGGCAGGGTATGCCAGCCATGATACTGCGCGGTTCGGCTGGTACGGGAAAGACGTCGCTCGTGGCGGCGATGGTGCAGACGTTGCTCGACTTGCGGCAGAAGGTGGTGCTGCTGGCCCCTACGGGACGTGCCGCCAAGGTTCTGTCACTCAACAGTCAACGCCCTGCCAGTACGATACACCGTAAGATATACCGACAGAAGACAGGCAGCAGCGACTTCAACCTCGACATAAACCTGCATACCGACACGCTGTTCGTGGTGGATGAGGCTTCGATGATAAGCACCGTGCCGCAGTTGCCTGCTGACGGCATGCCGATGTTTCATGGCAACGGCGGAGGAGTGATTGACGACCTCGTCACCTATGTCTATTCGGGACGTAACTGCAGGATGATGCTCATAGGCGACACGGCACAGCTGCCGCCAGTGGGCGAGGACGAGGCACCTGCCTTGCAGAGAGGTGTGATGGAGTGCTACGGGCTGACGGTCTTTGAGTGCGACCTCAATGATGTGATGCGCCAGAAGCAGGAATCGGGAATACTATGGAACGCCACGGCGGTACGTTCGCTAATCACGCATGACAACGTGACGCAGTTGCCCAAGATAGCCTTTGAGGGCTTCAGCGACATTGTTTCCTTGCCAGGCAACGAACTTATTGAGAGCCTGGAGGACAGCTACTCCTCTGTGGGAGTGGACGACACCATCGTGATAACACGCAGCAACAAGACCGCCACCATATATAATAATGGTATCAGGGCACGTGTTGTGGACAACGAGGGCGAGCTGTCATCGGGCGACCGCATCATGGTGGTGAAGAACCATTATTTCGATGAAGAGGAGGGAGACGACAAGGAGAGCAAGATGCCCTTTATTGCCAACGGCGACATGGCGGTGGTGAAGAGGGTGCGCAACGTTCGCTCGCTCTACGACTTCACCTTTGCCGACCTTACGCTGACCTTCCCTGACTATGACGACGTGGAAATGGAGATGACCGCCATACTCGACACCCTGCAGAGCGATGCCCCAGCCCTCAGCGCGGCACAGCAGAAGAGACTCTACGACAGCGTGATGGAGGATTACATGGACTTGCCACGCAAGGCTGACCGCATCAAGGCGATGAAGAAAGACATCTATTACAACGCTCTGCAGATAAAGTTCGCCTATGCCGTGACGTGCCATAAGGCGCAGGGCGGTCAGTGGGCGCATGTGTATGTAGATCAGGGCTACATGACTGACGACATGCTCACCCCCGACTATATCCACTGGCTCTATACTGCCCTCACGCGAGCAACAAAAAAACTGTTCCTTGTCAATTGGAAGGTATAGGGTTTACAGTTTAATGTTTACGGTTTACAGTTTATTCTCTGAAATAACGAAGAACGGAGTCCATTCAACATTCGTGCGACTATGTCAATCTGAGGTTGGATGTCCATAAGTTCCTGTTCTCCTATGTAATTCAAGTCTGTTGCTAATATCAGTTGATTATAAGTCTCCATAAGAGACCCGTAGGCTATCTCATAAAAATGGAGTTGCTCTTTAGTTGACGTACGTCCGCTCTGTAAACCAAAACTACAGCGCCTCAAGCATGCGCTTGATAACCACTTCAGCGCTTATCTCGCGGTTCGCAGCCTCAGGAATTACGAGGCTGTTCTTGCTCTCGATGACATCGTCGGTCACTATCAAGCCGCGCCTTACGGGCAGACAGTGCAGGAACTTGCCGTTATCGGTCCACGACATGTGCTCGGCATCCACCGTCCAGTGCGCCATCTTGTGGTAGTCGGTCAGTATCTTGCCGTAGTCGGCAGGGTTGGTGACACCAGGACAAGACCAGTTCTTGGCGTAGATGAAGTCGGCACCCTCGAAGGCTTTCCTCTGGTCATACTCTATCGTGGCACCCTCAGTGAACTGCGGGTCGAGTTCGTAGCCCTCCGGGTGGGTTATCACCAAGTCAACATCGGGTGCGGCAAGCATCCACTCGGCGAAGGAGTCAGGCACAGCCTGTGGCAGGGCACGGCAGTGGGGAGCCCATGTCAGCACAGCCTTCACGCGTTCCTTCTCCTTGTGTTCCTCGATGGTGATGAGGTCGGCAAAAGCCTGAAGGGGATGAACGGTGGCGGTCTCCATGGCAAACACTGGTCTGCCAGAGTATTTCACGAATTGGTTTACTATCGTCTCGGCATAGTCATAATCCCTGTCCGTCAAGCCGGCAAACGAGCGTATGCCGATGAGGTCGCAGTAGCATCCCATCACGGGGATAGCCTCAATGAGGTGCTCCGACTTGTCGCCGTCCATTATCACTCCGCGCTCCGTCTCCAGTTTCCACGCTCCTGCGTTCACGTCGAGCACTATCACGTTCATGCCCAGGTTCATCGCCGCCTTCTGCGTAGAGAGCCTTGTGCGCAGCGAGTTATTGAAAAACACCATCAGCAACGTCTTGTTCTTTCCTAAGTGCTGGAAGGCGTAGCGGTCTTTCTTCACTAACTGTGCCTCGGCGAGCGCTCCTTTGATGTCGCCCAGGTCTTTTGCATTAAAAAAGGTCTTCATACTCTTTATCCTTTTATCCTTAAACTATAAACCGTAAACAGGACTCCGAGCTATGCTCGCCTGAGCACCTACGGAGCGCAAGAAACATCTTACGGAGGACAAAGGTACGAAGAAAAAATCAAATAGCAAACAAAACGGCGATTTTTCTGACAAAACGTTATTTCAAAAAGTGCAAGCAAAAAACTCAAAATAGAGAGCAACGAAGGCATGTTTCCAAGCAAAAAGCCGCAGAAGCTATGCTTCTACCTGCGGAAACTTAGCATCCACGCGCGGAAGCTATGCTTCCACCACCTAAAAGCATAGCTATTACAAGGCAAAAGCATAGCTATTCCTACCCAAAAGCATAGCTTTTCCACCCCTTTTTCGTGCATTTTTCATCGGAAATGCAGCCCTCAAAAACGCAACCGTCTGGCTGTCAATCGCTTGCTAAAAACGCACGAGAATCGCAAATTTGACCGCACATCCGACTTTGCTCGCAAAAATCGCAAGGAAATGCCATGGCGAAAAATCACTTTGTCACCCAAATCCCCATTTTTTCTTACAAAAAGTTTGGCGAAGTAAAAATAATTTCTTAAATTTGCACCATCACCGATAAGTCCCATCATGGGATGAGAGGTGGTCTTATTGATAAGAAAAGACGTTTTCGAACGTCTGTCTCGTGGAACACGAATCTCGCAAATTCCAACCCCACAACGGACAGATGGCAACAAGAAACGTCTGCGTAGTACGTATCTATATAGTTAATGTATATATATATCGTACTGGCGTGGGCTATCTGCGTTGTCTATCTTATGTGGGGAAAGGCAATGCGAGAGCCAGTGTTCCTAGGATAGACAGGAGAACAGACACCTACGCCTTTTTTGTTTGTAAGTAAAAAACTAACCAAAACTAAAAACTTCTGACTTTTGGGGTGTTGATGTCAGGCAAACAAAAAGAATTCAATATTATGAAAAAATTTTTCTACAGCCTATTGGCACTTATGGCAGTAACGTTCGGAGCTCTTGCTTTCACTGCCTGCGGTGGGGGAGATGATGACAATGGAAGTTATAGCGGTGGTGGGTCATACGAAGAACCTAACTACAAATATCAACTCATGGGACTATGGAGTGGCAAGGGCACAAATTGGGATGATGCAACTATCAGCGTATCAGTAAACTTTGATTCAAGCACAAGCGGATGGATTCTGTTATCAGGAACAGGAGGGCTTACGTTGTCCGATTTCTACAGTTGGAGTGCCAGCGGGTCATATATCAGTATGTCGGCTGAAAAATTTTCATCTCCTATTACAATGAGTATTACTTCCGGATCTATAGCAAGTGGTAATATCACAGTTAATATTTGGTGTGAAAAAGATA
>JAFVBX010000009.1 GCA_017479675.1 Prevotella sp. | reverse complement strand
GTCTGTCACCTCGGCGGCATACTCGCGGTCACCCCTTGCAATCGCATTTTTTATACGGTCAATAAGCGACAGTACACCTTTTATTACATATACGCGCGCGTACTGCTCCACCAAAGCACGCTGGGCATCGGAATAGCGCAGACGCATGGCGCGAAGGTCGTCACTAAGCATCTCGACCTCGTCATTCCTTACAGACTTTTCACTATTTCGGCGACGTAGCCTGACGAGAAGCAGGGTGAGCAAGCACAGTGCCACAAACACTACGAAGGCTATCGACGCAAGCATCCATATACGGTGGGTGGTAGCATCGAGTGATATGATGCGTGCTTCATACTGTCTGTCCTGACGCGTGGAGTCCTGCAAGTCGAGATACTGGTTGCGGTAGTAGTCGCTCATGTACTTATCGTCAAGGGCTGCATACGACATAGACATCTGTTCGCTTATATGCGCCTTGACATCGGGCATGGAGTCCATAGCGGGATTGGCGAGGGCATTGTCGAGACACTGGATGGACTGCTGCGCTTCACCTATGTAGAAATAGCAGGTGGCAAGGTTGCACCACGCATTGGCTGTATAGTAGTAGTCGTCCTGTGCCAAGAACACGTTAAGGGCACGCTCCGCCAGATTGCCTGCCAACAGAGAGTCCGCCACACCGTCCTCATTGATGTAGCGCAGCGATGCAGAGTCAAACTCCCTCACGACACCAATGATGCTGTCGATGAGAAGATAACGGCTCAACAACTGCATAGACACAGCCTTGTATTTGTCGTAACCATTGCGTGAGGCAAAGATGTAGCACTGCACAAGGCAGTCATAGCCACGCTCTATGCTTTCACGATGCTTCGCAATGTCGTAGGGAAAGAATGACACCTCACCCTGGTGGGCGAGGTAGTTGAGCCATAAAAGGGTATCGGTACCGATACTTATGTTTTTATCTTGCGACATGCCGTCAACGACGTTGATGGCTGCCTTCTTGTTGCCTATCTGGAGAAGATAGTCCGAATAGACTATCGAATAATACCCGCGAGCCACATGCAGCCTGTGTTGCTGCTCTGCCGACAGTCCGCTCTCGGCATCATACCTTGCCATCAGCTTGTCGGCATTGTATTTGTGCAGGTAGAAGTTTATGTTGTCCGCCTCACGCTGACAACGGCGCATCTGAAAGACCTCGTCAGCCAGCTGTGCCATATCGTCGTCCGTCCTGTCACCACGACATGACGACAAAGTGCTGCCTAACGCTATAGACAGCATAAGGAAAAGAAAAAGACTCCACACGGCACAAAGCCTTGCGGAGTCTTTTGATATGTTGTTTCTTACCATAACGTAACGCGAAGTTACTTAGGCAGTAAAACGTTTATGCACGAGCTTCAGCGCAGTAGCCGAGAGCTTCCTTACACTTGTCGGTAACATACTGCCATTCGCCAGCAGCAACCTTGTCCTTCGGGAAGAGCTTAGAGCCCATACCTACGCAGAATACGCCAGCCTTGAACCACTTCTCAAGGTTGTCCTTCTCAGGAGCAACGCCACCAGTTACCATAATCTTAGACCAAGGCATTGGTGCCATCATACCCTTGATGAGGTTTGGACCTACAACGTCGCCAGGGAATACCTTCGTGAAGTCGCAGCCTACCTCCTGTGCCTTACCAATCTCTGATGGTGTGAGGCAACCTGGGCAGTATGTCACGCAACGACGGTTGCAGACAACAGCGATGTCAGGGTTGAAGAGAGGACCAACAACGAAGTTGGCACCCAGCTGGATGTAGAGAGAAGCTGTAGGAGCGTCAACGACAGAACCGATACCGAGAGCCAGCTCTGGGCAAGCCTTGTCAGCCCACTTAGATAGCTCGCCGAATACCTCGTGAGCGAAGTCACCACGGTTTGTGAACTCGAAAGCGCGAACGCAACCGTCGTAACAAGCCTTGATTACGTTCTTACATACCTCAACGTCCTTGTTGTAGAATACAGGAACCATAGGTGCGGCAGCAATCTTTGCCATCACCTGAAACTTATCAAATTTTGCCATCTTGTTATAAATAAAAAATTAAAGTCCTTAAGGTCGTTAAGGGTCCTAAGGACATTATTAATTATTAGCGCTGTACGCGACCGTTTGCGTTACCACCTGCGAGAGACTCTACCTCAGCAACACCTACGAGGTTATAGTCACCGTTGATAGTGTGCTTGAGAGCTGATGCTGCAACTGCGAACTCTAGAGCCTCGCCCTGAGTTGGCTTGGTGAGCAGACCGTGGATAAGACCACCAGAGAAAGAGTCACCACCACCTACACGGTCGATGATTGGGTTGATCTCGTAACGCTTTGACTGATAGAACTCCTTACCGTCGTAGATAAGAGCCTTCCAACCGTTGAACGTAGCAGAGAATGACTCACGCAGTGTAGAAACCACATACTTGAAGCCGAACTGCTCCTTCATCTGCTTGAAGATGCCCTCGTAACCAGCAGCGTTGGTCTCGCCGCCCTCTACGTCAGCCTCTGGCTTGAAGCCGAGACAGAGCTCTGCATCCTCCTCGTTACCGATACATACGTCAACATACTGCATGAGAGGACGCATGATAGAGATAGCCTTCTCTGAAGTCCAGAGCTTCTTGCGGAAGTTGAGGTCAACAGAAACTGTCACACCGTGACGCTTTGCAGCCTCACAAGCGAGTTTTGTAAGCTCAGCAGCCTTGTCAGAGATAGCTGGTGTGATGCCTGACCAGTGGAACCAGTCAGCACCCTCCATGATAGCATCGAAGTCGAAATCAGAAGGATCAGCCTCAGCGATAGCAGAGTTAGCGCGGTCGTAGATAACCTTAGATGGGCGCATAGAAGCACCTGTCTCACAGTAATAAAGACCTACACGGTCACCGCCACGAGCAATGTACTTAGTGTTTACGCCATAACGACGAAGAGAGTTTACAGCAATCTGACCAATCTCGTGAGCTGGGAGTTTTGTTACGAGATAAGCGTCGTGACCATAGTTGGCACAGCTTACAGCAACGTTAGCCTCACCACCACCAGGGATGATACGGAAGATGTCTGTCTGAATGAAACGGTCCTGACCGTTTGGAGAAAGGCGGAGCATAATCTCGCCCAAAGTTACTACTTTTGCCATTGTCTGTAATTAGATTTAAAAATGTATATAAAAACTATTTATAATAAGTCTTCGTCATTTATAGTTGTAGTGCACAAAGTTAGCAAGAATTTCTCAATACACAAAGCAAACAAGCAAAAAAATAACTTTTTTATGCTATTTTTTCAAAAATTACCGTACTATTTTCTCACAATTCAGCTTTTTTTGCTATATTTGCAAAATGTAAAAAACTCAATAGGGATAAACAAGGTAAATATGCCATACGAACGATTTACAATTAAAGACATCGCAGAGAGAGCAGGAGTATCAACAGGTACGGTGGACAGAGTAATACACCATCGCCCAAATGTTTCAAAGAAATCTCTTGAGAAGGTCAACAAAGTCTTGGCTGAGATTGATTTCGAACCCAACATGTATGCCAGCGCGTTGGCAAACACACGTCGCTATGACTTCTTCTGCCTCATACCGAAGCATGAGAGCGAAGCATACTGGCAGGAAGTGGAAGAGGGACAGAAGAAGTGCTGCAACACACGACGTGACTTCCACGTGCACATCAACATAAGATACTACAAGCGCAATGACGACAAATCGTTCACAGAGCAGTACCGTGCCATACTCGCAGAAAATCCCGATGGCGTAGTCATCGTCCCTACGAAACTGGAGACCACGAGGGTCTTTACCGACATACTGCACGACGAGGAGATACCTTTCATACTGCTTGACTCCTACCTGCCCGACCTCAACCCGTTGGCATTCTACGGACAAGATTCCTTTGCCAGTGGATATTTTGCAGCCAAGATGCTTATGCTGCTTGCTGCACAGGAGAAGGAAATACTGCTGATGAAGCAGACCGTTGACGGCGAGAAGTTGCCTTCAAAACAGCAGGAAAACCGAGAAGTGGGCTTCATGCACTACATGACGGAGCATTTCCCGAACGTGAAAATCAACACTCTCGACCTCTCGCTCACACAAACAAAGAAGCAGCATGCGCAGCTCATGGAAGAGTATTTCAGCACTCACCCTGACACCCACCACTGCATCACGGTGAGCTCAAAGGCGCACATCATAGGCGAGTTCCTGTTGAAGACCAAGCGCAACAACGTACAGATAATGGGATACGACATGGTGGCAAAGAATGCTGAGTGCATAAGGAGGGGCAGCATCTCCTTCCTCATAGCACAGCACGGATACCAGCAGGGCTACTACAGCGTGGATGCCCTCGTGCGCTACACCATATTAAAAAAGAACGTGACACCTGTCAACTATATGCCTATCGAGATTCTGTCGAAGGAGAATGTAGATTTCTACCGCAGGACGCAGATTTAAAGGCTTCTGACTACCCAGATTACCCAAAGAAAAAAAATATACAAAGACATTATTAAATAATAACTAAAAGCAATCCAAGACTATGGAACAAACATTTCTGAAAATCAATCCTGCGGACAGCGTAGTCGTTTGTCTGCAAGCTATGTCAAAGGGTACTGTCATCAATGTTGACGGCAAAGACATCACACTGCTCGAGAACACTCCTGCTGGTCACAAGGTGTTGCTCACTGACAAGAAGGAGGGTGAGGACATCATCAAGTATGGCTATCCCATCGGTCATGCCAAGAAAGACCTGCCTGCCGGCACATGGGTTAACGAGAACAACCTCAAGACCAACCTCGCAGGAACCCTTGAATATACCTACAACCCTGTAAACGAGAAACTTAACATTGCTAAGGAGAACCGCACCTTCAAGGCTTACAAACGTAAGAACGGTGAGGTCGGCGTGCGTAACGAAATATGGATCGTGCCTACTGTAGGCTGTGTAAACGGCATAGCCGAGGAGATGGTGAAGCGTCTCAAGGAGGAGACACAGCTCAAGGGCATCGACGATATACACGCATGGCACCACAACTTCGGCTGCTCTCAGCTTTCCGACGACCACGAGAACACCCGCAAGATACTTCGCGACATAGTGCTCCACCCGAATGCTGGTGCTGTGCTCGTGCTCTCTCTGGGTTGTGAGAACAACCAGCCTCACGACTTCATGAAGACTCTGGGTGACTATGACCAGGACCGCATCAAGCTGCTCATCACCCAGGAAGTAGATGGCGACGAGGTAGAGGCTGGCATGGAGATACTGCGCGACCTCTACAAGAAGGCAAGTCAGGACGTTCGCGAAGAGGTGCCTGTAAGCAAGCTCCGCGTAGGTTTGAAGTGTGGCGGCTCAGACGGCTTCTCCGGCATCACGGCTAATCCTCTCAAGGGCGAGTTCAGCGACTGGCTCGTAGCACAGGGTGGCACCTCAATACTTACAGAAGTACCTGAGATGTTTGGTGCAGAAACAATACTTATGAACCGTTGTGAGACACCTGAGCTCTTCGAGCAGACAGTATCTCTCATCAACAATTTCAAGAACTACTTCCTCTCTCACGGCGAGCCTGTAGGCGAGAACCCTTCACCAGGCAACAAGGCTGGTGGTATATCAACACTTGAGGACAAGGCACTGGGTTGCACACAGAAGTGCGGCCGTGCTCCTGTCAGCGGCGTCTTGGAGTATGGAGACCGTCTCAAGACTACAGGTCTCAACCTGCTCTCTGCTCCTGGCAACGACCTCGTAGCTTCTACCGCCCTTGCTTCAGCAGGTTGCCACATGGTGCTCTTCACCACAGGACGCGGCACGCCATTCGGCACCTTCGTTCCTACCATGAAGGTATCCACCAACTCCAACCTCTACAACCGCAAGAAGAACTGGATAGACTTCAACGCTGGTCAGCTCGTTGACGGCAAGACCATGACGGAACTCGTGCCTGAGTTTATTGACAAGGTTCTCTCCGTAGCTTCTGGCGAGAAGACTCGCAACGAGCAGAACGGCTATCGTGAGATTTCCATCTTCAAGAACGGAGTGACTCTGTAATGAAAGCAATAAGTCCGCTAATATTCTTTATTATAACATACCTCGCAACGTCTATCGTTGCGGGGGATTTTTATAAGGTTCCCATCACCGTTGCCTTTATGCTGACGGCAATATTCTCTATTGCTGTCAGCAAGGGCAGGCTCAACAACCGCATAAGGATATTCAGTCGTGGTGCAGGTCGTAAGAACCTTATGCTCATGTTATGGATATTCATCCTTGCGGGCGCCTTTGCCAATTCAGCCAAGGAGATGGGGTGTGTGGAGGCATTCGTCAACCTGACGCTCTACATCGTGCCCCCTGACGCCCTCCTTGCAGGTCTATTCCTTGCCTCGGCACTGATATCGCTCAGCATAGGCACCAGCGTGGGCACCATCGTAGCCCTTGTGCCTATCGCCGTAGGTATTGCCGACGTCACCTCCATGTCCGTCCCTATGCTGACTGGCATCGTGGTCGGCGGTTCTTTCTTTGGCGACAACCTCTCCTTTATCTCCGACACCACCGTGGTGGCAACCCAGTCACAAGGCTGCTCCATGAGCGACAAGTTCAAGACAAACATCTACATCGCCCTCCCTGCAGCCCTTGTGGTTATGTTCATCTATGCCGTCATTGGCACAGAGGTCAGCCTGCCTCAAGAGCCCCATCTCGACAACTTCATCAAGGTGATACCCTACCTCGTGGTGCTCATCGTTGCCATCATGGGTGTCAACGTCTTCGTGGTGCTTACCATAGGCATACTCCTCACAGGTGCCCTCAACCTTCTCATGCCTGGCATCGGAGGCAGCGATGCCCCACTCTATGCCTGGTTCGGTGCTATGGGGCACGGCATCTCCGACATGGGCGAGCTCATCATCGTGTCGCTCCTTGCAGGCGGCATCCTTGAGGTGATACAGGCTAACGGCGGCATACGCTTTATCATAAGCAAAATCATCAGGCACATAGACGGTCCGCGCAAAGCCGAGTTCTCCATTGCCGCACTGGTGAGTCTCGTTGATATGTGCACTGCCAACAACACCATTGCCATCATCACCGTATCAGGCATAGCGCGAGAGATTTCCGAGAAGTTCCACCTCGACCCACGTCGTGTGGCAAGCCTCCTCGACACCTTCTCATGCATCATGCAGGGACTCATACCCTACGGTGCGCAACTACTCATGGCGGCAACCCTCGCACAGTGCAACCCCATCAACATCATCCCCCACCTTTACTACACTTTTGCACTGTTCGCAGCCATGCTTCTCGCCATCACCTTCCGTTTCCCACGAAAATAATAAATAAATTCTTAACTCTTAATTCTTAATTCTTAATTTATTTTTGTACCTTTGCAGTCAAAATAAAAAACAAACCATAATGCTAAAAGAAAAGATAGAGGCTCTGACCTCAGAAATCAACGGCTTGATAGCCGGCAACCTCGACGAGATTGAGGAACTGCGCATAAAATACCTTTCACGTAAGGGTGCCATCAACGACCTCATGGCGGATTTCCGCAACGTTGCTCCTGAAGACAAGCGCATCTTCGGTCCACTGATAAACCAGGTAAAGCAGCTCGCCTTCGACAAAATCAACGGCTTGCGCGACCAGATAAACAACGGGAACGGAAGCGACAACGGTAATGCCGACCTCGACCTCACACGTACTCCCTACCCCATCCAGCTCGGCACACGCCATCCGCTCTCTATCGTCAAGAACGAGATAGTGGAGATTTTCCAGCGCATGGGCTTCACCCTTGCCGACGGTCCTGAGGTGGAGGACGACCTGCACATCTTCACCAAGATGAACTTTGCCGCCGACCATCCAGCCCGCGACATGCAGGACACCTTCTTCGTTGAGGAGAGCAAGCTGGGCGATGTCACAAAGAACATCCTCCTGCGCTCACACACGTCGAGCGTACAGGCACGCGTTATGGAGAAGCAGCAACCTCCTATCCGCGTCATCTGCCCTGGCAGGGTATATCGTAACGAGGCTATCACGGCACGTGCCCACTGCTTCTTCCACCAGATAGAGGGACTCTACATCGACGAGAACGTCAGCTTCACCGACCTCAAGCAGGTGATGCTCACCTTTGCTCAGGAGCTCTTCGGTCCTGACACCAAGATACGTCTGCGTCCGTCATACTTCCCATTCACCGAGCCAAGTGCCGAGATGGACATCTCATGCCACATCTGCGGCGGTGAGGGTTGCGGCTTCTGCAAGCACACAGGATGGGTAGAGATACTCGGTTGCGGAATGGTTGACCCCAACGTCCTCGAACTCTGCGGCATCGACTCCAAGAAGTATAGCGGCTATGCCTTCGGTCTTGGCGTGGAGCGCATCACCAACCTCAAGTATCAGGTCAGCGACCTCCGTATGTTCTCCGAGAACGACAAGCGCTTCCTCGAGGAGTTCGAGTCAGCAAACTAACAGCAAACACTTATTTTACTACAAATAAAAAAATCAGGTTAGGAACACCATCTAACCTGATTTCTGTTTTTATACCCTCCGTCTTTTGGGAGAGCTACTCCATTTTATTTTATCTTTGCTCCGCAGTATTTTATGTACTTCGGCTTCTTGCCCTTTGCCACCGCAGGCTTCTGCCACGTGCCGTCGAGAATGAGCACCTGCGTCTTCTTGCCGTTGGCTGGAATGGCGTCAACGGCTTCCTGCAGAGTGAGGTAGTTGCCCCTGCCCTTTGCTGACACCACGTAGTCGTAGTGCCGCACGTAAGGCTTCAGCTCAGGGCAAGCCTTTGCCATCTCGTCAACGAGCAGCGATGCCATAAGGCGTGCACCATAGACGTTGTAGTGGGTGTTGTCCTTGCCGTTGTACTTTATCATGTGGAGTTCTCGCGAGCCCTCTACGCCGAGTCCGTTCTCCAAGTCGGTAGAAATCTTGTTGGCATCGATGTATGGCACGTTCATCTCCCTTGCTATCACGGCAGGCACCTTGGCATAGTCGCCGTGGGTGTCAACGAGTGTGTCGCTGTTTATCTTCTCATCGCTGACGGGGTATTTGTCGCGGTTGGCGCTGCGCAGTGCCTCGTCGTCTATCTCCACCTTTGTCTGGGCGTTGTAGAAGTTACGTCGTGCCACGCAGTTCATCACTATCGGCGTGGCGCCCTTCGCCTTTGCTCCGAGAATGTATGTGCGGTAGTTGTCGGCAAACTCATGCCAAGGGCGTGTGACACGCATTGAGTCCTTGAACTTCTCGTCGTTGTGTCCGAACTGTATCACGAGATAGTCGCCCGGCTTCATCCTGTCGAGCACTTTCTGCCATCTGCCCTCCTTGATGAACGACTTTGAGGAACGTCCGTTCACGGCATGGTTGTCCACCACCACGTTCTCGGTGAAATATCCTTGCAGCACCATGCCCCATCCTCTCTCCTCGGAGGCTTTCTTCATGTCCTTGTCAGCCATCGTGGAGTCGCCAATCATGTAGATGGTGAACTGCTTCTTTGATGAAGTCAGCGTGAACAGCAGTGACAGCATCAGTGTAAATGTCAGTAGCTTCTTCATAGTCTTAATCCTTCAGTTTTTCTATCATTTCCTCTGGGGTGAGCAGTTCTTGCTCTCCTGTTGCCATGTTCTTCAGCGTCACCTTGCCCTCGTTTATCTCGTTCTCGCCTGCAAGAGCCACGAACGGTATAGCGAGCGCATTGGCATACGCCATCTGTTTTTTCATCTTCACCGCATCGGCATATACCTCTGTCCTTATGCCTGCCTTACGCATACGGTGGGCTATCGGCATGCAGTATTCTGCCTCTTTCTCGCCGAAGTTGATGAAGAGCAGCAGTGTGCCTGTCACCGTCTCCTTGGGGTACAGGTCGAGCTGGTTGAGCACCTCGTATATGCGGTCGGCACCGAATGATATGCCTACGCCACTGATGCCTGGCATGCCGAAGATACCCGTCAGGTTGTCGTAGCGTCCGCCTCCCGTTATGCTGCCTATCTGCACGTCGAGTGCCTTCACCTCAAAGATGGCTCCAGTGTAGTAGTTCAGTCCGCGTGCCAGCGTCAGGTCCAGCTGAAGCATCGCCGTGCCCCATCCCTCTGCCTCTGGCTTTGTCGTTATGCCGTCAGACTGCAGTGCTCCTGCCTTGCCCAGTATGAAGCGCATCTCCTCCACACCCTTCATGCCTGTCTCCGAGTCTTTCAGCACCTCGGCTATGGTGTCGAGCTTCTGGGCGTTGGTGCCCTCCAGCTTTATGATGGGTTGCAGTTTCGCTATCGCCTCCTCTGATATGTCGTCGCTGCGCAGCTCGTCGTTGACTGCCTCCAGTCCTATCTTGTCGAGTTTGTCTATTGCCACGGTGATATCGACTATCTTGTCTGCCTCGCCTATCACCTCGGCTATGCCGGTGAGTATCTTGCGGTTGTTGACCTTTATCTGCACCCTCACGCCGAACTGTGTAAATATGTCGTCAGTGATGCGCAGTATATCGACCTCGTTGAGCAGAGAGTCGGAGCCCACCACATCGACGTCGCACTGGTAGAACTCGCGATAGCGCCCCTTCTGCGGACGGTCGGCACGCCATACTGGCTGTATCTGGTAGCGCTTGAAGGGCAGCTGCAGCTCCTCGCGATGCTGCACCACGTAGCGTGCGAAAGGCACGGTGAGGTCATATCGCAGACCTTTCTCGCAGAATTTTGCCGCCAGCTTCAGCGTGCTGGTGTTAGCCACCTCGTCAGCCGTCATGCCGTGCAGGAAGTCGCCCGAGTTGAGTATCTTGAAGAGCAGTTTGTCGCCCTCCTCGCCGTACTTTCCCATCAAGGTTGACAGGTTCTCCTGTGCCGGTGTCTCTATCTGGCGGAATCCGTAGAGTTCAAACACCTTGCGCACAGTGTTGAATATGTAGTTGCGCTTGGACATCTCAAGAGGTCCAAAGTCACGCGTCCCTTTCGGTATACTTGGTTTCTGTGCCATTAATCTCTAACGATTGTTTGTTCACGGTCAGGACCGATGGAGATGATAGATATTGGCGTTTCGAGCTGCTCCTCAAGGAACTTGATGTAGTTCTTGAAAGCCTCTGGGAACTGCTCCTCGCTGGTGAACTGCGTCATGTCGGTCTGCCATCCCGGGAGCTCCTTATATACAGGCTCCACACCGCTCTCTATGTTGTAAGGGAAGTCGGGGGTCTCCACACCGTTCACCTTGTATGCCACACACGCCTTGATGGTCGGGAAAGTGTCGAGCACGTCGCTCTTCATCATGATGAGCTGTGTCACTCCGTTTACCATTATGGAGTAGCGCAGTGCCACGAGGTCTATCCATCCGCAACGGCGCTCCCTGCCTGTCACGGCACCGTACTCATGGCCTATGTCGCGCATCTTCTTGCCCGTCTCGTCGAAGAGCTCTGTAGGGAACGGACCAGCGCCCACGCGAGTGCAGTATGCCTTCATGATGCCATATACCTCGCCTATCTTGTTCGGTCCCAGTCCCAGTCCTGTGCAGGCACCTGCGCAGATGGTGTTGGAAGATGTCACGAAGGGATATGAGCCGAAGTCAACGTCGAGCATGGTGCCCTGCGCACCCTCGCAGAGCACTGACTTGCCTGCCTTGAGCGACTTGTTTATCTCGTGCTCGGAGTCAACGAGCTGGAACTGCCTGAGGTATTCTATGCCCTCCATCCAGTGCTTCTCCACCTCTGTGATGTCATAGTCGGTGTAGCCCATAGCCCTGAGCGTCTCTTCGTGCTTAGCCTTGTGTGCGGCATACTTCTCTTCGAAGCCCTCGAGGATGTCGCCCACGCGCAGTCCCGTGCGTGCTATCTTGTCGCTGTACGTAGGACCTATGCCCTTGCCTGTGGTGCCCACCTTGTTCTTGCCCTTCGATGCCTCTATCGCAGCGTCGAGCACGCGATGTGTAGGCATTATGAGGTGCGCCTTCTTTGATATGTGCAGGCGTGACTTCAGGTCGTGTCCGCTCTTCTCCAGGTCCTTCGCCTCGTCCATGAAGAGGTCTGGAGCCAGCACCACGCCGTTGCCTATTATATTCACTTTGCCGCCCTGGAATATGCCTGAGGGTATGGAGCGGAGCACGTATTTCTCGCCGTTGAACTCCAGCGTGTGTCCTGCGTTAGGACCGCCCTGAAAACGGGCTATGATGTCATACTTCGGCGTGAGTACGTCAACCACCTTTCCTTTTCCTTCGTCACCCCACTGCAAACCGAGGAGCACATCTACTTTTCCTGTCATATTAGCTTTTTAGTTTAATAACGGTACAAAGGTACAAAAAAATCTCGACACCACAAAGGCTTTCGGCTATTTTCTTAACCATAAATACAGACAGTGATGTTAACTTTGTTACTTTTGTTACTTTTGTTAACTTTGTTGTTTTTGACTTTGCTAATGAGAGTGAGGGATTATGATATGGGCTTATAAAGAAGTTCCAAAGAAGAAGGGGGAACAAGTATAATAATTAAAAATTTAATTATTATACTATAGGGGTTATTATTTATATACGCCAGTTCGGGATAAGAAGTTCTAAAACAGCATAAGTTGCTTGGTGTTTTCAATACAATATCCCTTGAGTGCCTGTGGCTTATTGTCGAAGAAACAGTATGCCGCCAGTGCCGCAATCATACTCATGATGAAGTTGT
>JAFVBX010000070.1 GCA_017479675.1 Prevotella sp. | reverse complement strand
TGACGTCCTCTGTCTCTACTGCCTCGTCCTTGCTGCACTCCAAGACGGAGAGCTGCTGTATGTGCTGTGAGAAGTCTTGCAGCGCTTTTACTTCGGGTATGCGGCTGTCGAGCTTGCCGAGGGCAGGGTCGAGCTGTGCTGAGATGTTGCTGATGAACTTTGCCTTCAGCGCGTTGTTGTCGCTCTCGAGTTTTATGATGCCTTTCTGCTTACGTGTGAGCAGTATGAAGCGCATGAGGATAAGGGCACCGATGACGAGGGCTGCTGCGAGTGCTACGGCAAGGATGCCGAGTGCCACGATGGTTACCCAGCGTGCGGTGAGCGATGATGCCTGGTCGTCGATGGTTGCCTTACCGTCGGCTATCTGCTTCTTCAGTCCGTTGATCTGGTCGGCATACTGCATGGCGGTGGTAGAGTCTTTCCATGCGAGGTAACTCTTGTATGACTGTGCTACGAGGCTTGCGCTGCCCGAACGCTGTCCGTTGGCTATGAGCTTCTTATACACCTCATCGACCTTGCCGTACTCTTTCTGTGCGGTGAGCTTGGTTGCCATTTCCTTGAATGTGGCGTTGCCTTTGTCGCCCTGTCCAGTGGAGTAGTAGTAGAGTGTCTTGGTATATAGGATGTCATTGCCTACGCCGTCGTTGCTTGTCTGGTTGGCATAAGCCTCAAGGGCAGCGAGCTGCTCTTTCACGCGGTCTGCCTTGCGGAACTTCACGTACATGTTGTAGCGCTCCTTGGTAACCCAATAGTGGAGGGCAGCGCGTTCTGACGTTTGCTTCACGTGGATGTCGATGGTGGCATCCACGCGGCGCAACATATCGAACGCCTCTTTGTAGAGACTGTTAGAGGCATAGAGGGCAGCAGCCTTGGTGCCGCTCTCCACGCTCTGTTGCATCTGTCCCTGTGCAGCGTACGCCTCAAAGGCTTTTATCTGCTGGCTCAACTCACTCTGTGCCATAGCACTTGGTGCTATGGCGCAGAAAGTAAGAAGTAAAAAGTAATAATTAACAATTGCTTTCTTCATAATTATGAATTACTACAGCTTCTGTTCTACTTCTATCTCGGTGAATGTCTCGATGATGTCGCCGCTCTGTATGTCGTTGAAGTTGACGAGGGAGATACCACATTCGAAGCCTGTGGCAACTTCCTTCACGTCGTCCTTGTAACGCTTCAGTGCGTTGATCTCGCCAGTGAAGATTACGATGCCGTCGCGTATGAGACGTGCCTTGTCCTTGGCGTGTACCTTGCCTTCGGTAACCATAGCACCGGCAACGGTGCCGACCTTGGAAATCTTGAAGACTTCCTTGACCTCAACCTGTCCTGTGGCAACCTCTTTCTTAATCTTGTCGAGCATACCCTCCATGGCAGCCTTGATGTCGTCCATAGCATCGTAGATGACGGAGTAGGTGTTGATTTCCACGCCTTCCTGTTCGGCAAGCTTCTTTGCAGCTACCGACGGACGTACCTGGAAACCTACTATCATACCGTTCTCTGCGGTAGAGGCGAGGGTAACATCGTTCTCTGATATCTGACCTACGCCCTTGAGGATAACATTCACCTGCACCTTCTCTGTTGACATCTTGATGAAAGAGTCGGAGAGGGCTTCTACTGAGCCTTGGGTGTCTGCCTTCACTACGAGGTTGAGTTCGTGGAACTCGCCCAATGCCACGCGATGAGCTATCTCTTCGAGCGACAGTGTCTTGGTGGCGCGCAGGCTCTGCTCGCGTTGCAGCTGCATACGTTTGTTGGCAATGGTCTTTGCCTCCTGCTCTGTCTCCATGATATGGAAGGAGTCGCCAGCCTGTGGTGCACCGTTGAGTCCGAGTATTATCACTGGTTCGGCGGGGCGTGCCTGTTCCACGTTCTGGTTACGTTCGTTGAACATAGCCTTCACGCGTCCCCATGCCGTGCCTGCTATTACTACATCGCCAACCTTCAGCGTACCGTTTGATACGAGTACGGTAGATACGTAGCCACGTCCCTTGTCGAGTGATGACTCGATGACAGAACCCGTAGCGTTGCGGTTAGGGTTAGCCTTGAGGTCGAGCATCTCGGCTTCGAGGAGCACTTTCTCCATGAGTTCCTCCACGCCAGTACCTTTCTTGGCACTTATCTCCTGACACTGGTACTTGCCGCCCCATTCCTCTACGAGGAGGTTCATTGCCGCAAGGTCCTGACGTATCTTGTCGGGGTTGGCGCCTGGCTTGTCAATCTTGTTGATGGCAAACACCATAGGCACGTTGGCAGCCTGTGCATGGGCTATCGCCTCTTTGGTTGTAGGCATGATGGAGTCGTCGGCTGCGATGATGATGATTGCGATGTCCGTTACCTGTGTACCACGTGCACGCATGGCGGTGAACGCCTCGTGGCCCGGGGTATCGAGGAAGGTGATGCGCCTGCCGTCGGAAAGCTTCACGTTGTATGCACCGATGTGCTGTGTGATGCCGCCAGCCTCACCTGCTATGACGTTAGTGTTACGCACATAGTCGAGCAGCGAGGTCTTACCGTGGTCAACGTGTCCCATTACGGTAACGATAGGCGCACGTGAGATGAGGTCGTTCTCGTCATCCTCAGCCTCCTGTATTGCCTCCTGCACCTCGGCAGAGACGTATTCGGTGGTATAGCCGAACTCGTCGGCAACGAGGTTGATGGTCTCGGCATCGAGGCGCTGGTTGATTGATACCATGATGCCTACAGACATCAAGGTGCCTATGAGTTTTGTCACTGGCACGTCCATCATGTTGGCGAGCTCGCTGACGGTAACAAACTCGGTGAGCTTCAGTGTCTTGCTCTCCAGTTCGCCCATGAGCTGGTCTTCTTCGCGCTGGTGTGCAGCGGCATCGCGCTTCTCCTTACGGTACTTGGCACCCTTCTTGTTTTGCGAAGTCTTGCTGGTGAGGCGTGCGAGCGTCTCCTTTACCTGGCGTGCTACGTCCTCCTCGCTTACTTCCTGTGGCTGGTTGCCTTTCTTCTTGTTCTTCTTCTTGCCGCCAGCCTGCTGTTGAGGCTGCTGCCCCGGCTTGCCTGCAGTGGTGCGTGCGTTCTTGCCGTTCTTGCCGCCCTGCTGGTGGTTTGCGGTGTCGTTTACATCCACGCGCTCCTTGCCTATGCGTGTGCGCTTCTTGCGCTCGGCAGACTTTTCTTCACGCTCTTTGCGCTTCTCCTCCTTTGACTTCTTCTTAGGACGGGTGCTCTGGTTGATTGCCGACAGGTCAACGGTGCCGAGCACGGTGGGTGCTGCCACCTGTTTGCGGTCGCTCTTCAGCGTGAATATCTCTGGCTTGTTGCTCTTTGGAGCCTCTGCCTCTTTCTGTTCGCTCTTCACCTCCTCTTTTACTGGAGCAGCGACAGGAGCCTCCGGCTTCTCTTCTGCTACGACAGCTTCTTTCTTAGGTTTGGCATTGAGGTCTATCTTGCCCAGTGGCTTCACCTCTTGCTTGCGGTTGAGCAGTGCATCGCCAGGCGTTGTTGCTTGCTGAGGTTCTGCGGCAACCACTTGCGGCTTTTCCTTCTTTGCCGGTTTCTCTTTCTTATGGAATATCTTCTCTGCCTGCGTGCGAACTTCCTTGTCGCCTTTGAATGCCACCACGAGAGCGTCATACTGGGCATCGTTGAGCTTGAAGTTGAGGTCGTTCTTCACCTCTCCGAGCTCAGCCTTCTTCTCAAGGAAGTCAACAGCAGTCTGCAGACCGATGTTCAGTTCTGATATGGCTTTATTTAATCTTATACTCATTGATTGTTATTTTATTATAGTTCCTATAGTATCTATAGTGACTATAGTATCTATAGTTCCTATAGTATTTATAAACTCTTCTTACTTTTCAAACTCTGCTTTCAGTACGCTGAGCAGCTGGTCAACGGTCTCTTCCTCAAGGTCTGCCTTGCTGATGAGCATCTCGCGTGGAGCGTTGAGCACCTGCTTGGCTGTGTCGAGTCCGATACCCTTGATGGCGTCGATAACCCACTGGTCAACCTCGTCGTTGAACTCGTCGAGGTAGATGTCTTCCTCCTCTGCGTCCTGGTTGTCGAGTTCGCGGAATACGTCGATGGTATATTCGGTAAGCATAGAGGCGAGCTTGATGTTCTGTCCGCTACGTCCGATGGCGAGTGATACCTCTTCCGGGCGCAGATAAACCTCTGCCTTGCGCTCTTCCTCGTTGAGTACGATGGAGTTGATTTGTGCAGGTGCGAGTGCACGCTGTATGAAGAGTTTGGTGTTCTGAGTGTAGTTGATAACGTCGAGGTTCTCGTTGCAGAGTTCACGTACGATGCCGTGAACGCGGCTACCCTTAACGCCTACGCATGCTCCTACAGGGTCTATGCGGTCGTCGAAGCTCTCTACGGCTATCTTGGCGCGCTCGCCAGGTATGCGTGCTATCTTGCGAACGGCTACCATTCCTTCGGCTATCTCTGGCACCTCAGCCTCGAGCAGGCGCTGCAGGAAGAGGTTAGAGCTGCGTGAGAGGATAATCTTCGGGTTGTTGTTCTCGTTGGTGACGCGCTCTATGATAGCCTTGATGCTCTCGTTCTTGCGATATACGTCGTTAGGTATCTGTCCTGCCTTAGGGAGAAGCAGTTCGTTGCCCTCGTCGTCGATGACGAGCACTTCGCGCTTCCATATCTGATAAACCTCGCCAGTGACGATTTCGCCCACGCGGTCCTTATACTTATTATATAAGGTGTCGTGCTCCAGTTCCAGAATCTTTGAGGCAAGAGTCTGGCGGAGGTTGAGGATGGCACGGCGGCCGAACTTGGTGAAGTCAACGCGCTCTGACACGTCCTCGCCCACTTCGTAGTCGTCCTGTATCTGCTGTGCGTCGGAGAGTGCTATCTCCTTGTTCTCGTCGCTAACCTCGCCGTCGGGCACAACGACGCGGTTGCGGTAAATCTCGAAGTCGCCCTTGTCAGGGTTTACGATAACGTCGAAGTTGTCATCGCTGCCGAAAATCTTTGCTATTACGTTACGGAAGCTCTCTTCGAGCACACTCACCAGAGTAGTGCGGTCTATGTTCTTTGTCTCTGTAAACTCTTTGAAGGTGTCAATCATGCTTACTGCATTCACCCCATTCTTTGTTGTTGCCATTTTATTTGAAAGATATTAGATATTTTGTATATTTCACTTTGTCCATCTTGAAGTCGTGATCCACTTCTTGCAGTTCGGGGCGCTTCTTGCCCTCCACCTTCACCTTTTCCTGAGTGGTGACAGTGAAGTCGTTGCCGTCGACCGCCTTGAGTATTCCACGGTATTTCTTGCCGTCGGCATCGAGCACTTCCACTTCCTTGCCCACGAAGTTCTCATACTGTCGTGGCACCTTGAAGGGCTGTCCAAGTCCTGCCGAACCCACCTCCAGTTCGTAGTCTTCCTCATCGCGGCTCAGACGGTCCTCGATGTATCGACTAAGTTCCACACAATCCTCGATCCACACTCCATCGGCATGGTCGATCTCTACGACGATTCTGTCGTCGGGGCTGATCTCAATGTCAACAAGGAAGTACTCCTTGCCTTCCAACCATTGGTCAACCAGTTCTTTTACTACGTTCTTACTTATCATTTTTCAGTTCCTCCACAGCCTTTTCAAACTGTTTATCGTTACGCAATGCCGTTTGTATTATTCCTTTCTGGTAGTAGTATGCCGCCACAAGGTCGGACACAATGGCTTGCTTAAGTACTTTCTTGTTTCGGTCGAGGTCGCGTGCCAGATTGTGCTGCAGTTTCTTCTCCAGCGCCTCGTATTCTGCCTTAGCATCTTCGTAATACCCTTCGAACTCCATCACCTTTTTCATCTCTGTGAGAATCTTACTGCTTTGATTGTCGTAGGTGAACCCACTTGCGAGCACTCGCTCCTTGAACTCGTCATACTCCTCATCGGTGAGGTCGAAGTCCTTAGCCGGTGCTATTGTCGGGTGCTTCTGCAGGTAGTCTATCTCGTAGTTCAGCAGCACCTCGGTAGAGTCGAGTCCCGATGCCGTGAGGTAGTAAACGATGTTTGGCAGTGAGTCAGCCTTAACCTCGAGGTCGGGTTCCACTCCCGTTCCCTGCACGCAGCGTCCGCTGGGCAGATAGTACTTGCTAATGGTCAGTTTCAGTTGTCCGTTATAGGGCACATCAATGGGCACCTGTACGAGTCCCTTTCCGAATGTCTTTGTTCCCAAGAGTTTTGCGCGTTTGTAGTCCTGCAATGCTCCGCAGGTTATCTCACTTGCCGAAGCACTCTCAGCGTTCACCATTATAATCATCGGGGTGATGGTGTCTATCGGTTCTACCGTTGTGGTGTATTCGCTGTTAGCGCGTTCAATCTTGCCCTTGGTTGTCACCACCGTCTTACCGCGTGGCACAAACATGTTTACTATCTTAACCGCCTCGGACAGTGAACCTCCGCCATTGCCGCGCAGGTCGAGCACCAGTCCTTTGATGCCCTGGTTCTTCAAGTCGATAAGAGCATGACGGAACTCCTTGGCGCAGTCTTCGGTGAAACTGTTCAGACAGATATATCCTATGTCGTCGCGCTCCACTCCATAATAAGGAATTGCGGGCATCTGTATCGGGCGGCGTGTTATCTTCATCTGCATCTGCTTGCCGGTAGAGGGACGGCGTATCTTCAGTACGAACGTTGTGCCGGCATCGCCACGCAGGCGGCTGCTCACATAAGCCACGTCCTTGTCCTTCATCAGCGAGTCGTCAATGCTTATTATCTCGTCGCCCTTCTTAAGACCAGCCTCTGCCGCCGGTGTTCCCTCGTAGGGTTCGTCGATAACGACGCACTTGTCCTTGAGGTTATACCTTATCAGTGCACCTATTCCCGCATACTTTCCCGTGAGCATAGTGCGCAGATCCTTGGTATTGTCCTCGGAGTAGTACACCGTATAGGGGTCGAGACTGCGCAGCATCTGCTGTATGCCAGTACCCACCACCTTGTCGGCATCGAGGGTGTCTACATACATCATGTCGAGTCCACGGTAGATTGAGTTGAATATCTCAAGATTCTTAGACATCTTGAAGTTATCATCTTCAACTGCATTCTGTGCTGCCGTAGTAAGACTGGTTGCTAACAGGCATAAGCCGATAGCCAAAAGCCAATATATCTTATTTTTCATCACCATTATATAAAACAAAAACCAGAAAGTCACCGTGTGACTCTCCAGTCCATCATTACATTATATTATCATAATGCGGGTGCAAAGGTACGAACTTATTCTGAAACTGCCAAAAAAATCTTCATTTTATTTTGTCTTGTTCATGTTTTATCGTACCTTTGCAACCAAAACATAACATAAATCTATACGACAATGTATCCGATTATTACTGCAGCCGAGGCGGCTGCCATGATTAGACACAACGAGAACCTTGCACTCAGCGGATTTACTCCTGCCGGAGTGGCAAAGGCAGTAACAAAGGAACTGGCGAAGATAGCCGTCAAGGAGCACGAGGCGGGTCGTGAGTTCAAAGTGGGTATCTTCACCGGAGCATCAACGGGACAGTCTACCGACGGAGACCTGGCGGCAGCACAGGCAATAAAGTACCGTGCTCCCTACACTACCAACCCCGACTTCCGCAAGCATGTCAACATGGGAGAGATACCATACAACGACCTGCACCTGAGCCACATGGCACAGGAACTGCGCTACGGTTTCTGTGGCGACATCGACTGGGCTATCCTTGAGGTGTGCGACATAGAGGATGCTGGTAACGAGTACCATGCCTACCTCACGGCAGCTGGAGGTATCGCACCAACAGCAGCACGTCTGGCAAAACATATAATTCTGGAATTAAACGCTTTCCACAACCCCAATGCCAAGTTCATCCATGACGTGTACGAGCCTCTGGACCCGCCTTACCGCAAGGCTATTCCCATAGAGCATGTAGGCGACCGCATCGGCGTGCCTTATGTAGTAATCCCTAAGGATAAACTGGTGGGTGTTGTTGAGTGTAATATCCCCGACGAGGCACGTGCCTTCAAGGACAACGACCCCGTAACGGACAAGATAGGTTTCCTGACGGCAGAGTTCCTCGTTGAAGAACTTCACAAGGGACGCATCCCCAAGGAGTTCCTGCCACTGCAAAGCGGTGTGGGCTCAACGGCAAATGCCATCCTCGGTGCGCTGGGTCAGGACAAGCATGTGCCCGATTTCAATATCTACACCGAAGTTATCCAGAATTCCGTTATCGACATGATGCTCAACGGACGTGTCAAGGACGCAAGTGCCTGCTCGTTGACAGTTTCAAACGAGTGCCTCATGCAGGTATATGACAACATGGACTACTTCAAAGGCCACCTGACACTGCGCCAGAGTGAAATATCCAACTCTCCGGAGATTATCCGCCGACTGGGTGTTATCGCCATAAACACCGCCATTGAGGTAGATATCTACGGCAATGCCAACTCCACACACATCAGCGGTGTGAAGATGATGAACGGTATCGGCGGTTCGGGCGACTTCGAGCGCAACGCCTACCTTTCAATCTTCACCTGCCCGTCGACAGCCAAAGGCGGACTCATCTCAAGTATCGTTCCCTTCGTGAGCCATCAGGATCACTATGAGCACGACGTCAACATCATCGTTACAGAACAGGGTGTTGCCGACCTCCGCGGAAAGAGTCCTGCAGAGCGTGCCCGCCACATCATCGAGCAGTGCGTCCATCCCGACTACAAGCAGCTGCTTTGGGATTACCTTAAGATAGCCACAGGCGGACATACACGTCATAACCTGCCGGCTGCATTTGCTCTCCACGACACCTGGGCACGCAAGGGTGATATGCGTTTGACCGACTTTGCAGAATATGTGAAATAAGTCATAACTTGAAATACGCAAAGACAATACTTAAGGTCGTAGGGCTATTGGCAGTACTTCTCATAGTACTGCTGATAGCCCTTACCATT
>JAFVBX010000069.1 GCA_017479675.1 Prevotella sp. | reverse complement strand
GCCAAAGGCGATGCTTTTCCATGTTTGGAGCTTAGCTTTCATGAAAGAGAAGCTAAACTTCTATTCTGAATTCGGTACGGAATTAAACAAATTCGGTACCGAATTGCGCCAATTCGGTACCGAATTCAAAACTGTATCTTATCTCTTGTGTTGCTTTTTACTTCACCTGAGCACCTGCAGCAGTATATTGCTTGCCGTTCTTTGAGATGATGAGCTGACCGTCAACGATAGCTTTCTTAACCTTTGCCTTAGCAATGTTTGACGCCTGTATGTCGTTGATACCTGTTGGTATAGGCTCAAATGCTATTGCATAAAGGAAGGTATCAGATGTTCCACTCTTACCCTTGTATAACTTGTGGTTAGAGCCTGCTGCTGCCTGGAATGTGTATATGAACGCATTACCACTCTTTGTCAGGCTTACTACTGTATCATCGTCAAGCATAACCTTAGGAGCATCTTTGGTCGAACCATAGACTAACGTAACATTACAAGCAGAAGGTGCCTTGATCGTTCCTTCTGTGCTTGACTCCATCTTGACACATTCACCGAACTCTGCTCCGAGATAAGTTACAGAACCCTTGTCTGTTGAACTCTTCATGCTACCCTTATCAAAGAGTGTAGATACATCAGCATTATCACAAACAGCCTCCTTAGCTTCGAAATAAACAAGTGTCAGGCCTTCGATTTCTGGTCCTTCTGGATCAACAGGAGCTGGCTCTGCTTGAGTCTTATCGATGGTGATGGTATATTTCATCTCTGTGCCATTGTTGCTTACTGTGAACACAGCTGTTGCAGTAGAGCCTGCTGCAGGAGCTGAGATAACGTATGTGTTAGAACCTGCGCTTGATGCACCCTCAACAGAAACTGTTGATTCGCTCTCAGCAGGTGTTACAACTACGGTAAACTCTGTCTGGGTATCAGAAGAAGCTACGCTCTTGGTATAAGAGAGGTTGGAGAAGCTTATAGCTGAGCCGTCAAGGGTGAACGTAGCAGAAGCGTCAGGGATAATTTCCTGTCCTTCACCGAGGAATCCCTTGAACTTAGATGACGTCTTGTAGGTAGCAAGTGCACTTTCGAGAGAGGTATTGATGTCGTAGCTCGTATCATCAGAAGAGGTAAAGGTGAATGAGAAATCACCACCCTGACAACGACCAGCACCCCATGTGCGATTGGTTACAACGCTTGGTACGTCTGCAGCATCATCAACCTGATATGTGGAGTACATCTTACCATTGGTATCGAAGTTGTTGTACTTGTTGCCACCAGACTTTGTGGTAACTTCTGCTGGCACTGTGGTCTTTGGATCTGAAACCTCGTAGCAGTCAAACTCTACTGTGTTAGATGAAGAGTATGGCTTATACTGCGCACCTGATGGGATTATGTTACCGTAAGACTTAATGATACCGCCTGCCTCGCCAGAGAATGTAGGAGCATCCTTGAGGTCCTTACCATACTTGGTATCAGCACCTTGAAGAGAAATCATCATTGGCTTTGAACAAGCACGGAAGTAGTTACGATCCATGAAGACTGAAGAACCTGTGCAAGCACCTGAACCGTACTTAGCTATGCCGTCGTAGTAGTTGTTATACATGTGGACAGACATGGTACGGATACGCGCATGACGTGAGTCTGAGTGATCGAACCAGTTGTGATGATAGGTGATGTAGTTAGGACCTGACTCGCTCTTCATACCGCACATGGTTGACTTACCTGTATCCCAGAAATGAACGTATGAGATAGTAACAAACTTAGAGTCAGACTTAACGTCGATGGCACCGTCACCCTTCTTCTGGTCGCCACCCTTGTTAGGACCGTAGAATACGTCAACATTGTGAATCCAGATGTTTGAGTTATCTGTATCAAGAGATATTCCATCATCAATACCTGTCTTAACAGCGATGTTACGTATCTCCAGACTCTTAGTGTTACGAACAAGGAAACCAAAACCATAGATAACAGCGTCGTTACCCACGCCCTCAATCGTCATATTAAGTTCTGAATCTGCAGCCTTGCCCTTTATCTGAAGACCCTCGTTCTTGCTCCCGAAGTAGTCCACATCAGACTCTGTCACTGTGCCTACGATACGGAAAGCGATAGGAGTCTTGTCCAGTCCTTTCTGGTAAGCATCAATAATTGATTGAAGACCAGTACATGTAGTCTTGCCACCTTTAGCATCAGTCTGCACCTGAGTTGAAATCGTCTTTGCTGTCTTTGAAGAAACATAGAAAACCTTTGCTCCGCTCTTCAAAGTTCCATTATCGTTGTAAGCACCTACACCTGAATAGTTGAAGTGAGCAAATCCTGAGCGGTCAAAGCTCTTTACCTCCATAACTGATGTCTGACAAGCATCAGCAGTCTGCTCTACCTCATTTTTTACAGGGACTACCTTCAATATGTAGTTGCCTGCGGTCAGTCCCATAGCATCTACTCGACCATAACTACCATATGAACGCAACAACTGTCCGTCAAGTTTTGTCCAAGAAGAGCCACCATTACCTGACACATAGCCATTGTAACTGTCGTAAGAATTGCTGAGACCGTTGAACTCCATCCAACAGCTCTCATACCATGCGCCGCTATCCTTAATAGTGAGAGCAGCCGATGCCGTCAGCGTCATGACGGACATCACGATAAGAGTAAATAACTTTTTCATTTGATTTATGGTTTTTTGTTTGTTATAGTTTCCTTTTTATTATTTGGGATAACCTTACATCGTGCAAAGTTACACAAAAAAACGGAAACGCCAAAGTTTTACTTTGGAATTTCCGCTTTTTATCATTATTTTATCCTGTGTGACGGATGTTTTCGTTTAGAATTCTGCACTGTTAGGAGTGCGTGGGAACGGTATCACGTCGCGGATGTTCTGCATGCCCGTAACGAAGAGGATGAGACGCTCGAAGCCCAAGCCGAAGCCTGCATGAGGACAGGTGCCGTACTTGCGGGTGTCGAGATACCACCACAGGTGGGTGGTGTCCATCTGACGGCGCTCTATCTCACCCATCAGTTTGTCGTAGCTTTCCTCACGTACAGAGCCGCCCATTATCTCGCCTATCTGTGGGAAGAGCACATCAGTGCCCTGCATAGTAGGACCAGGAGCTACGCAGCCCTTATAGCCAACAGAGCCACCTTCAGCTGTTGCCTCATTCTGCTTCATATAGAATGATTTGATGGCTGTTGGGTAATCGGTCATTATGACAGGCTTCTTGAAGTGTTCCTCTACGAGATAGCGCTCATGCTCTGAAGCGAGGTCATCGCCCCACTCACATGGGAACTCAAATTTCTTGCCCTTTGCCTTTGCCTCAGCAAGAATCTTGATTCCCTCTGTATAAGGCAGACGAACGAAGGTTTCCTTCAATATGCCTTCGAGACGTTCTATGAGTCCCTTGTCAATCATCTTGTTAAGGAACTCAAGGTCGTCCTTACAGTGGGTAAGCGCCCAGTGTACGCAATACTTGATGAAGTCTTCCTCCAGGTCCATCAGCTCCTCCTGATCCATGAAGGCTATCTCTGGCTCTATCATCCAGAACTCAGCAAGGTGGCGCGGAGTGTTGGAATTCTCTGAACGGAACGTAGGTCCGAAGGTGTAGATAGCACCTAAGGCTGTTGCACCAAGTTCACCCTCGAGCTGTCCTGAAACGGTGAGCGATGTCTGCTCACCGAAGAAATCATCGGAGTAGTCTATCTTGCCGTCTTTGTCTTTCTTCAGGTCATAGAGGTTCTTGGTAGTAACCTGGAACATATTGCCTGCTCCCTCACAGTCGCTGGCTGTAATCAACGGAGTATGGAAATAGAAGTATCCATGCTCATGGAAATAGGTGTGGATAGCCATCGCCATGTTGTGGCGTATGCGCATAACGGCACCAAAGGTGTTGGTACGCAGACGCATGTGGGCATACTGACGCATATACTCGAATGACTGTCCCTTCTTCTGCATCGGGTAGTCATTGCCGCAGAGACCGTAAATCTCTATCTCGTCAGCCTGCACCTCACATGTCTGACCAGCGCCCTGGCTCTCAACGAGCCTGCCCACCACGTGGATACATGAGCCAGTGGTAATCTGCTTGAGCATCTCTGCATCAAACTTGGCAGGGTCAACTACTATCTGTATGTTCTTGATGGTGGAACCATCGTTCAAGGCAATGAAATCTACTGCCTTGCTTGAGCGGTGCGTGCGCACCCATCCCTTTACTTCTATTTCTTCGCCAAAGACAGTCTTTGCCAAGGCGTCAACTACTTTTGTACGTTTCATTATTCAAATGCTCCCATTCTTAACATATCAACTTCTTTCTCCGTGAGGAAACGCCAGTCGCCGCGACGGAGGTTCTTCTTCGTAAGACCTGCGAACTGTACACGGTCAAGCTTTGTCACACGATAGCCGAGACTCTCGAAAATACGGCGCACGATGCGGTTCTTGCCTGAGTGAATCTCTATGCCCACCTGCTTCTTGTCGGTGTCATGGGCGTATGCTATGCTGTCAGCCTTTATCACGCCGTCTTCCAGCTCTATGCCCTCTGCTATCTGCTGCATATCGTGCATGGTTACGTTCTTGTCGAGATATACGTGATATACCTTCTTCTTCAAGAACTTAGGGTGAGTAAGCTTTGAAGCGAGGTCGCCGTCGTTGGTGAGCAACAGCACACCAGTGGTGTTACGGTCGAGACGTCCTACAGGATATATGCGCTCAGGGCATGCTCCCTGCACGAGGTCCATGACAGTCTTGCGCTGCTGTGGGTCGTCAGAGGTGGTGACATAGTCCTTCGGCTTGTTCAAAAGCACATAGACCTTCTTCTCAAGTGTTACAGGCTGATCATGGAACTTTATCTCGTCAGTGCGCATCACCTTTGTTCCGAGTTCCGTCACCACCTGTCCGTTGACTGTTACTACTCCTGCCTCTATGAAGTCGTCTGCCTCACGACGTGAGCAAACGCCTGCGTTGGCAAGGAACTTGTTAAGACGTACAGGTGCCGTCGGGTCTATGTTGTTCTCCTTGTACTCAATGCGTTTCTTCATAGAGTACTTGGCATTGGGATCATATCCTGGTGTGCGCTGACGCTGCTGGTATCCTCCGCGATTGTTGTTGTAACCGCCACGCTGCTGATAGCCGCCGCGATTATTGTTGTAACCGCCGCGAGGCTGATAGCCGCCACGATTGTTGTTGTAACCGCCTCGAGGCTGATAGCCGCCGTGCTGCTGTCCGTAACTCTCGCCACCCTGCTCGCCGTTGTTGTCATACTGACGATAGGCAGGACGCTGCTGATAACCGCCGCGCTGCTGGTATCCTCCACGATTGTTGTTATAACCGCCACGCTGACCATAGCCGCCGCGATTATTGTTATAACCGCCGCGAGGCTGATAGCCGCCACGATTGCCGTTGTAACCGCCGCCAAGGTTTGCGCCAAAGCCTTCAGGAAGGAATCCTCCCTCGCCTCCGCCACGATTGTAGTTAGGGCGCTCACCGTAATGGGCACGCTCACCATAGTTGGGACGCTGACTTGCTATGCGCACACGCTGACGTGGCTGGCGTGGCTGGTAGCCGTTGTTTTCCTGACTGTAACCTCCCTCACGGGTTGATTCGTTGTTCTGTGCATTGCTCAGCACATTTTCGTTCTCTGTTTCCATCATTGTGTTAGTAATGATAATTGTTGTTTTTGTTTGTTTGGTAATGTGTTTATATATATAAATAATGTGTAGGCCTCACGGCCCAACCTTAAATTCCAGTGTAATTACTTGGCGTGATAGCCATCAGCTCTGCCTTTACGTCATCGCTGACCTCAAGCGTCTGTATAAACTCGTGGATGGTCTCCTCGTCCATGTGCTTATTGGTACGTGTGAGTGCCTTCAGCGCCTCGTATGGATGTGGGTATGCCTCGCGGCGAAGTATTGTCTGTATAGCCTCAGCCACGACAGCCCATGTGTTGTCGAGGTCTTTCTTCAGAGCCTCTTCGTTGAGTATCAGCTTGCGCAAACCCTTCAGCGTTGACAGTATAGCTATCACCGAGTGGCCGAGAGGCACGCCGATGTTGCGGAGCACGGTAGAGTCGGTAAGGTCGCGCTGCAAGCGACTTACAGGCAACTTCTGTGCCAGGAACTGCAAGATGGCGTTTGCTATGCCGAGGTTGCCCTCCGAATTCTCGTAGTCGATAGGGTTCACCTTGTGAGGCATGGCGCTCGAACCTACCTCGCCTGCCTTGATCTTCTGCTTGAAATACTCCATAGAGATATACATCCAGAAGTCGCGGTCGAGGTCGATGATGATCGTGTTGATGCGGCGCACGGCATCGAAGATAGAGCCCAGATGGTCGTAGTTGGATATCTGAGTGGTATATTGCTCACGCTCCAGACCGAGCTTGTCGCTGACAAACTTATTGCCGAACTCGCGCCAGTCGTATGACGGATAAGCCACCTTGTGGGCATTGAAGTTGCCCGTAGCACCTCCGAACTTTGCCGTAAACTTGCAAGCCTTGAGCGAAGCCAGCTGCTCCTCTAAGCGATATACGAACACCATGATCTCCTTGCCGAGACGTGTTGGCGATGCAGGCTGACCGTGTGTCTTGGCAAGCATCGGCACATTCTTCCACTCCTCGGCATAGTCCTTGAGCTGTTGTATCAGCTCCTCCACCTGAGGGATGAACACATCAGCGAGCGCGTCCTTTACGGAAAGGGGCACGCTGGTGTTGTTGATATCCTGTGACGTAAGACCGAAGTGGATAAACTCGCGGCTCTGCTCAAAGTAACCCTCGCCGAGAGACTCCTTCTCCATCCTGTCGAGTTGTTCCTTGATGAAGTACTCCACAGCCTTCACGTCATGGTTGGTCACCTTCTCTATATCCTTCACGCGCTGTGCATCCTCCTCAGAGAAGTTCTGATAGATGGCACGCAGCTGTGGGAAAAGCGATTTGTCGAAATCCTTAAGTTGCGGCAAGGGCAGTTCGCACAGGGTAATAAAGTACTCTATCTCTACACGGACACGGTACTTTATCAAGGCATACTCCGAAAAATAATTTGCCAAAGCTTCTGTCTTACCACGATACCTGCCATCTATAGGCGAGATGGCGGTCAATAAATCAAGCGTCATAATTTGTCTTTAATTCGAATTAAATATCCTGTCTGCTGCATCACGCAGCATATACTTTTTGCTTTGCAAAGTTACTAAAAATAGTTGATAGTGGCGGATTGAAAGTTGAAAGTCCCCGCATTTTTAACTTATTTTTGATTTTTATTTGCATAATAATGGAAAAAGTAGTATTTTTGCCACGTTTTATGTATTGGACTGACAAAATACGGCAGGTGAAGATAGCCTTGGTGGTGGCAGCTGTGATTATAGCGGCAGCATCATTGGTGTCCAGCCATTTCCTCGTTCGCGACCTCGCACAGGAGGAGCGCAACCGCATGGAGATATGGGCTGAGGCGATGCACTCCCTCAACACCGCTACGGAGGACACCGACCTCAACCTCGTCCTGAAAGTGCTGGAACAAAACAACACCATACCCGTAATCGTCACCGATGCAAAGGGCAACGCGCAGATATACCGCAACGTGGAGATAGTATCGCAGGACAGCCTCGCCATCGCCGCGCAGAAGGCAAAGCGCTTTGCACGCATCCACCAGCCCATAAAGGTGCAGATAGGCAGCAGGGCTGACGACTACCTGCTGGTGTGCTATGACGACTCGCTGCTGCTCATGCGACTTGCCTACTATCCCTACGTACAGTTGGGCATAGTGCTGATATTCGTGGTGATAGCCATCTTCGCCCTGCTCACCTCAAAGAAGGCAGAGCAAAACAAGGTGTGGGTAGGACTGTCGAAAGAGACGGCACACCAGCTGGGCACACCGATATCGAGCCTCATGGCATGGACGGAGATACTGCGCGAGCAGTACCCAGGGGACGAGCTGATACCAGAGATGGACAAAGACGTAAAGCGCCTGCAGCTCATCGCCGACCGTTTCTCGAAGATAGGCTCTGCACCCGAACGCAAGGACACCGACCTCATGGAACTGCTCGAACACGTAGTGACATACATGGGACGCCGCACATCCAACAAGGTGAGAATCTCCACCCACTTAGACCAGACGAACGTTGCCGTATATGCCAATCCGCAACTGTTGGAGTGGGTGTTTGAAAACCTGTGCAAGAACGCCGTCGATGCTATGGGAGGCGAAGGCAGCATAGACATCAGCACTCGCACCATGACCAACAACGTCATCATCGACGTGAAGGACACCGGCAAGGGCATAGAGCACAAGAACATCAAAAACGTGTTCCGTCCAGGCTTCACCACCAAGAAACGCGGATGGGGGCTGGGACTGTCACTCGCAAAACGTATCATAGAAGAATATCACAACGGGAAAATCTACGTCCTCACCTCAGAGATAGGCAAGGGCACGACTTTCCGCATAGAGCTAAAGAAGACATGTCAACAATAATCTATCCGTCACCCATATTCGGTCCCGTCATCTCACGCAGACTGGGAGTGTCGCTCGGCGTAAACCTCATGCCAGGCGACGGCAAGGTGTGTTCTTTCGACTGCATCTACTGTGAGTGCGGCTTCAACAGCGACTTCCGCCCAAAGGCTAAGCGTCCCACACGCCAAGAGGTGCGCGAGGCACTCACCGCCGTACTCAAGCAACGGCATAATGACGGCGAGGCACTCAACGTCATAACCTTTGCAGGCAACGGCGAACCGACGGGACATCCCGACTTTGCCGCCATCATTGACGATGTCGTGGAAGCACGCGACAAGTATTTCCCCGACGCAAACATCGCCGTACTCAGCAACGCCACCAACATAGACCGTGACGAGGTGCGCAACGCCCTGATGAAGGTTGATGACAACATACAGAAACTCGACACCATATCACCCATATATATAAAGAAGGTGGACAGACCTGTGTCACCATCCTACGACGTGGACAAGGTAGTCGCCAACCTCAAGAAGTTCGACGGTCACGTGATTATCCAGACCATGTTTATGAAGGGTACCTACAACGGCGAGACCGTTGACAACACAGGTGCAGAATACGTACAACCCTGGCTGGAGGCAGTAAAAGACATCAAGCCGCAGAAGGTGATGATATACACCATCGACCGCGAGACACCGGCTCATGGACTGAAGAAAGCAGAGCCAGCCACACTCGACAGCATCAAAGACCTCGTAGAGCAATCGGGCATACCATGCTCCGCAAGTTATTAAAAATCACTCGGACTTCCCAAGACATCCTAGGTTCTCCTATAATTTCCTAGAACTTCCTAAGTCCTCCAATAAAAAACAGCAACAATGAAAGAAAAGACAAAAGCAGGCATCATCGGCATCATCCTCACCACAGGACTATCACTGCTCTGTGGCTTAGCCTACGTCCTTAACCAGAAAATAGACGGCATCGATTTCGACAACTACAAAGAGGAAGACAAATTCTAATGACATACTCCGTATCACAGATAGCAACACTGATAGGGGCACGTCGCATCGGCACTTCAGAAAGTAACATCTCCTTTCTGTTGACCGACAGCCGCTCCCTGTCATTTCCTGAAGAGACACTGTTCTTCGCCTTGCGCTCAAAGCGCAACGACGGTCATCGCTACATCGAGGAACTCTACAACCGTGGCGTGCGCAACTTCGTTGTTGAAAGCATAACGGAAGCACACCAAGCGCTAGAGGGCGTCAACTTCCTCATAGTCAAAGATACCCTCGCCGCCTTGCAGCGTCTGGCAGAACGCCATCGCGACGAGTTCGACATACCCGTCGTAGGCATCACGGGCAGCAACGGCAAGACCGTAGTGAAGGAATGGCTCTACCAGCTCCTCATGCCCTCTATGCACGTCACACGTTCGCCACGCAGCTACAACTCGCAGATCGGCGTACCCCTGTCGGTATGGATGCTGAACGAAGACAGCGCCGTAGGACTTTTCGAGGCTGGCATCAGCCAACCCGACGAGATGCGCCGGCTTGCCGACATCATACAGCCCACCATAGGCATCTTCACCTGTTTGGGGCAAGCACACCAAGAGAATTTCCACTCAATGGAAGAGAAGTGCCGCGAGAAGTTCGAACTCTTCCGCGACTGCGAGGCACTTATCTATTCTGAAGACAATGACATTGTCTTCAGAGTTCTGCGCAAAAGCGACTTCAAAGGCAAGAAACTCAGTTGGTCGATGAACGACAGGAGTGCAACATTCTACGTCAGCAGCGTAGAGACCGTTCCTGCCGACGGCAACGCGGAGAGTGCCACACACATTACCTATATATATGAAGGCAAGGAAGGCTCCTACACCATTCCCTACATCAGCGAAGCGGCAATAGAGAACTCCGTCACATGCGCCGTAGCAGCCCTGCACCTCGGACTTTCACGCGAGGAGCTGGCTGAGCGCATGATGCTTCTCGAACCTGTCGCCATGCGTCTGGAGGTGAAGGAGGGACGTAACGGATGCACACTAATCAACGACTCCTACAACTCCGACCTTGCCAGTCTCGACATAGCTCTCGACTTCATGCACCGCCGCCCCGACCATAAGGGACGCAAACGCACGCTGATACTCAGCGACATAGAGCAGAGCGGCATCGCCGAGAAAGAGCTCTACCGCCAGGTGTCCGACCTCATAGTAAGCCGTGGCGTAGAGAAGTTCATCGGCATCGGCGAGTCGCTGAAGGCAAACGCCAACCTCATAAAGGTTGACAACAGCAGTTTCTATGGCGACACAGCATCCTTCATCGACAGCAATGACTTCGCCATGCTCCACGACGAGGTGATACTCATCAAGGGCGCACGACGTTTCTCCTTCGACTCCATCACCGAACAACTTGTCGAGAAGGTCCACGAGACCACCCTCGAAGTCAACCTATCAGCCGTTGTTGCCAACCTCAATTGGTATCGACAGCAGATGAAGGCAGGCACCAAACTGGTGTGCATGATAAAGGCTGACGGCTATGGGGCAGGCGCCGTAGAGATAGCCAAGACGCTGCAAGATCATCGCGTCGATTACCTCGCCGTTGCCGTTGCCGACGAGGGCGTGGCACTCCGCAAGGCAGGTATCACAGCCAACATCATGGTGATGAACCCTGAGATGACAGCCTTCAAGACCATGTTCGACTACGACTTGGAGCCAGAGGTGTATTCCTTCCGACTGCTCGACGCACTGCGCCATGCCGCACGCAAGGAGGGCATCACAGGGTGGCCCATACACATAAAGCTCGATACCGGCATGCGCCGTCTGGGCTTCGACCCTATCGACGATATGCCACGCCTCATAGACTACTTGAAGAATCAGAACGCACTCACACCGCGCTCCGTCTTCTCACACTTCGTAGGTAGCGACGATGACGGCTTCGACGACTATTCCGCACACCAGTATGAGCTCTACACCAAGGGTGCCGACGCACTGCAAAGCGCTTTCTCCCACCACATCATACGCCATATATGCAACAGTGCCGGCATAGAGCATTTCCCTCAGCGCCAGATGGATATGTGCCGTCTGGGCATCGGGCTCTACGGCATCAACCCACGCACCAACGACATAATAAATAATGTGTCGTCGCTAAAGACAACCATCCTGCAGCTGCGCCACGTCAAGGCAGGCGAGAGCATAGGCTACTCACGCCGCACCATCCTCGACCGCGACAGCCTCATTGCCGCCATACCAATAGGTTATGCCGACGGACTCAACCGCCACCTCGGCAACCGCAAAGGCTACTGTCTCGTAAACGGAGAGAAGGCAGAGTATGTAGGCAACATCTGTATGGACGTATGTATGATTGACGTTACCGACATCAGTTGCAAGGAAGGCGACAGCGTGGAGATTTTCGGCAACAAACTCCCCGTCACAGTCTTGTCCGACAAGCTCGACACCATCCCCTACGAAGTGCTGACAGGCATCAGTAACAGAGTGAAAAGAGTATATTTCGAGGAGTAAAATGTTAAATAATTAAAAAACAGAAACCAAAAATTGAAAAAAGTTAACGTTAACGTTACCGTTACCGTTATTTTTTAGTACCTTTGCACCCGCTTTCACGAAAAGCCGCATTCAAAGATGTCTCTCACGCTTATGTGACTGGGCAGTCGGAACATCTGCGATATGTGATAGTAACTCAGATTACTCACTACAGTCACGCTGAACAAAACAACATGTATTTAGACAACGCAAAGAAAGCCGAGATTTTCGGACAGTATGGCAAGTCAGCTACCGACACAGGTTCTGCAGAGAGCCAGATTGCACTCTTCACCTACCGCATCAAGCACCTCACAGAGCACCTGAAGGCTAACCACAAGGACTACCGCACAGCACGCTCACTGACACAGCTCGTAGGTAAGCGCCGCGCATTGCTCGACTACCTCTACGATCGCGACATCAACCGCTATCGTGCCATCGTTAAGGCTCTCGGACTTCGTAAGTAATCAAAGGGACAAAAACGAAACCTCAATACCCGCAAAAGCACTGGTGGCTTTTGCGGGATTTTTTTTACTATCAACTGTAAACAGTAAACTTTCAACCACAAACCATCGACTCTCCCACCGACATATACGAAAACTTCTTCTCTGCCACATCGAAACTGTGGCACGACGGACTTTCGCCCGACAGTCTGGGACAGTCGGGCGAGCTGATAGCCTACACCATGCAGGGTGACAGTTTCATCATCATCACTCTGCTCTTAGGAGTCATCCTCTCACTCTACATGGGCAAGTGGTCGCTGCCCTTCACCATGTACAAACTGCGCAACCTGACGAGCGTCCCACTGGAGAACTCCTTCACCCTGCGCGAGACACTCAAGAAGTCTAAATACCTCACCTACTTCATCTTCCAAGGCACGGTGCTGGCAGCCATACTCACCTTTGCCTACTGCATGGAGCGCTCTCCCCTCACCCTCTATTCCGAGACCGACAAGTACCTCGTCATGGCGCTCTTCGCCTTCGTCTTCCTCATGTACGTCCTCATAAGGACCGTTGTCACACGAACGGTCAACGCCACTTTCTTCGACAGGTCGCAGAGGCGCATGAGCTACATCGACCGCCACTTCTTCCTCGCCCTCGACAGCTTCCTGCTGCTCCCCGTCACCATAGCCCTTTTGTTTCTCGGATGCGGCGCCTCAGCCTGCGTCAAGATGGCTATAGCAGGCGTGATAATCACCAAAGCACTCTATTTCCACAAGCTATATTGCATCTTTTTCAGAAAAAATGGCGGTTTTTTGCGATTTTTTTTGTACCTTTGCACCCTCGAAGCGGTACCCATCGCATTATTAATAGGTATTTTAGCAATAATCATCAACACACTAAGCACTAACATTTAAGGTCCAAAGATGGTAAAGAAAATTTTGGTATCACAACCCGAACCGACAAGCAGCAACTCGCCATACTACGAGATAGCAAAGCAGTTTGACGTGGAACTCGTATTCCGTCCCTTCATCAAGGTTGAGGGCATCACGGCACAGGAGTTTCGTCAGCAGAAGGTGAACATCTCCAACTACACTGCGATAGTGTTTACCTCACGCCATGCCATCGACCACTTCTTCCAGCTCACCAAGGACATGCGCATCACCATGCCCGAGACCACCAAGTATTTCTGCATCACCGAGACCATCGCGCTCTACATCCAGAAGTACGCTCCCTACCGCAAGCGCAAGATATTCTTCGGCTCCACAGGCAAGATCGACGACCTCGTGCCCTCTATGGTGAAGCACAAGACGGAGAAGTTCCTCGTACCGCTTAGCAGTGTTGCCAACGACTCCATATCAAAGTTGCTCGACTCCAAGGGACTCACCCACACGGAGTGTGTCATGTACCGCACCGTCAGCAACGACTTCACCGAGGAAGAGAAGAAGTCTTTCGACTACGACATGGCACTCTTCTTCTCGCCAGCAGGCATCAAGTCACTCAAGGAGAACTTCCCCGACATGACAGCAGAGCAGTTGCAGATAGGCACCTTCGGTCCCTCTACTGCCAAGGCAGCACGCGATGCCGGCTTCGAGCTCAACCTTGAGGCGCCTACAGACCGCTATCCGTCCATGACGGGAGCCCTGCGCCATTTCCTACAAGAACAAGAGGATTAAATGACATCCCGCCCCAATAACTTTCCCAAACGCGAGAGGCTGTGCAGCCTCTACCTCATAGACCGGCTCTTCGAGCCTGGCATGGGGAGCAAGAGTTTCTCCTCCTTCCCCCTGCGCATCGTCTATCGCACGGTCAGCGCCACAGAGCACGCCGCCACAACGGCAATACTCATCTCTGTACCCAAGAAACAGTTCAAGCACGCCGTTGACCGCAACCGCGTCAAGCGACAGATACGCGAGGCATACCGCACAGGCAAGGAACTGCTTCACACACCCGAGGGCACAGCACTCAACATAGCCTTCATCTGGCTCGACAGCAAGCACTACCCCTCGCACATCGTCACTGGCAAGGTCCACAACCTGCTGCAAAGAATCTCTGAGTCATGCGCAAAATCCTGACGGCACTGCTCATAGCACCCATAGCGTTCTATCAGACGTGCATCAGCCCCTTCACCCCACCCTCCTGCCGCTTCACGCCCACCTGTTCGCAGTATGCCAAGGAGGCAATCATAAAGCACGGACCCGTCAAGGGGCTATGGCTCGCCCTGAAACGCCTGCTACGATGTCACCCCTGGGGCGGCTCAGGCTACGACCCTGTGCCTTAAAATATAATTCCGATAATTACTATAGTCCCGATATCCACTATAGTCCCTATAAAAAAGAAAACGACAATGAAGAATTTCATCGAAGAACTCAAATGGCGCGGCATGCTTGCACAAGTAATGCCAGGCGCCGAAGAACTGCTCCAGAAGGAGATGGTAACAGCATACCTCGGCACCGACCCTACAGCCGACTCACTCCACATAGGTCACCTCTGCGGCATCATGATGCTGCGCCACCTGCAGCAGTGCGGCCATAAGCCCATCATCCTCGTCGGCGGAGCAACAGGCATGATAGGCGACCCGTCAGGCAAGTCACAGGAGCGCAACCTGCTCGACTCCGAGACGCTCTACCACAACCAGGAGTGCATCAAGAAGCAGGTGGCAAGGTTCCTCGACTTCGACTCCAAGGACGCCAACGCAGCCGAGATGGTCAACAACTACGACTGGATGAAGGACTTCACCTTCCTCGACTTCGCACGCACCGTAGGCAAGCACATCACCGTCAACTATATGATGGCAAAGGACTCCGTGCAGCAGCGCCTCAACGGCACCGCACGCGACGGACTCTCCTTCACCGAGTTCACCTACCAGCTCCTGCAAGGCTATGACTTCCTCCACCTCTACCAGACCAAGAACTGCAAGATGCAGCTCGGCGGCAACGACCAGTGGGGCAACATGACCACAGGCACCGAACTCATACGTCGCACCCTCGGCAACGACCAGGAGGCATACGCCCTCACCTGCCCTCTCATCACCAAGGCAGACGGCAAGAAGTTCGGCAAGACCGAGTCAGGCAACATCTGGCTCGACCGCAACCGCACCTCGCCATACAAGTTCTACCAGTTCTGGCTCAACGTCAGCGACGACGACGCCGAGAAGTATATCAAGATATTCACCAGCCTCGACAAGCCCACCATCGATGCTCTCGTAGAAGAGCACAAGGCAGATCCGGGACGTCGCATACTCCAGAAGCGCCTTGCCGAGGAAGTCACCGTACTCGTTCACTCACAGGCAGACCTCGACGCAGCAATCGAGGCATCAGGCATACTCTTCGGCAAGTCAACCAAGGAGAGCCTTGAGAAACTCGACGAGCAGACCTTCCTCGACGTCTTCGAGGGCGTAGAGACCTTCACCATCGGCAAGGACCTCCTCGGACAGCCAGCCATCGAGATACTCACACGCGACGACTGCAAGGTGTTCCCCTCAAAGGGCGAGATGCGCAAGATGGTACAAGGCGGCGGTGTCTCCATCAACAAGGAGAAGCTCACCGACCAGAACCGTCCCCTCACCTCCGACGACCTCATAGCAGGCAAGTACATCCTTGCACAACGAGGCAAGAAAAACTACTACCTCATAAGCGTTAAAAATTGAAAATTGACAATTGAAAATTGAAATTTCCTAATTCTTAATTCTTAATTCTTAATTTTTATTCGTACCTTTGCAACCGCAAATTGCAGAATTGTCAATTCGTTAATTCGCTAATTTGTCAATTTGGTACTGTCCTATGGTGTAATGGTAGCACAACAGGTTTTGGTTCTGTTTGTCGTGGTTCGAATCCGCGTAGGACAACTCTTTAGAAATCAACCGCTTACAAAAAGCTGTCCTTTTGCCTCCTAAAAGGATAGCTTTTGCCCCCTAAAAGGATAGCTTTTCCATGCCAAAAGCATAGCTTTTCCAAACACCCCCATTTACCCCCTCTCACAAATAGGTTTAAAAAGTTCGAGAAATTAACTTTTTAAGCTTTTTTCTTTGCCGTTTCAAAATAAATACGTATCTTTGCAACGACACAAAACATAAAGATTTAGATGCGTTCAAACGAAAACAGGACAAGAGAATACTTCATCGGGAAGTTGCAAGACTGCCATAACAACTTACTAAAGAATTATGGTATAGTCTCACTGCGTCTGTTTGGTTCTATGGCACGTAACGAACAGAATAGTGACAGTGACATAGATCTTTTCGTTGAAACGAAAACCCCAAATCCTTTCCTTCTTATGGAGGCAAAGGAATATCTTGAGAAGTCAACAGGCAGATCCGTTGACATCGTTCGCAATCACCGAAACCTAAATCCACGACTAAGAAAACGCATTGAGAGAGATGGTATCACTATCTTCTGACAAGAAAGAGCTCGCCCTCGACATACTCTACGATATACTGTCTGCCATAGAGAGGCTGGAAGAACGAACAAGAAAAGTCCATGACATAGATGATTTCTTGGATTCTCCCGATGGTATGATATTGTTAGATGCCACATGCATGCTGCTTATTGCGGTAGGCGAGAGTTTGAAAAACTTAGATAAAGTAACTGATGGATTATTGCTGCCCACGTACCCCGAAGTACCATGGAAACAGGTTAAGGGTATGCGCGACATCATATCGCACCACTATTTTGACATAGACCCTTCTCAGGTACTTTGGATAATCATCAATGAAATAAGGCCCCTAAAGCAGGCAATAGAATACTTCATTAAGGAACTTGAAGGATAGGAAAAAGCGATTACCCATCCCTAACGAAATAGGCTTAAAAAGTTCGAGAAATTAACTTTTTAAGCTTTTTTCTTTG
>JAFVBX010000068.1 GCA_017479675.1 Prevotella sp. | reverse complement strand
TTTTCAGTGGGTTATTTCATGCCAGAGAAGAAGGCTTTGGCGGAGCCGAACTTGAGGAAGAGGTCAAGACGGATGGGGATGTGGCGCTTGTCTTTTGTTACGAAGAAGCGGACGATTTCCTTTTCTTTCTTGCCCTCCTTTTCTATATATGAAATGACGTAGCAGGGGTATTTCTTGCCGTCGTCGCCTTTCACTGTCTTGTCGTCACGATAGAGTAGGCGTGCCTTGACGATGTCGGAGCCTCCGGCGATGCTGAGGTTCTTTGACTGCCCTTTCTTCCACCCAGAGGTGTCTATGTTGCGGAACTGCTGAAAGGCGTGCAGCATGTCGGTCATGCACTGGTTGTAGAGGTGTTTTTCGGCTGTTTTCCTGCCGTCGTCGTGCAGATGTTTTGTTGTAGTCTGGCACTTACCGTCAGGATATGTGTACCACATCTCGTCAACGTAGTAGCGTTTGCCCTCGCGCGCACCTTTTCTATAATATAATGGAACGAGGCGGTCGGAGAAGATACTCATTATGGTGTCGCGCATCATGAAGTAGCGGTCAACCTTCTTTGACGAGGATGTCACGAGACTTGTTGTATAGGCAGGCTGTCCCTTGTAGTCTTTCTTGTTGGTAGTGAGCGATGCCGTTCCTGCCTTTATCCAGATAAACTGCCAGTTGAAGTAGAGGTTGTAGTTGATGGTCTCATTGGCAGGGAATGCAGTAATCTTATACTCACACTGGCTCTGCGCTCTGCACGTGGTGCAGAGAGTAAAAAGTAACAAATAAAAAGTAATAAGTTTTCTTCTCATCTTTACTTCAGATATGCAGGGAGCTCGATGCCAAGGCTACGTGCCCGCTCGGCATTGCGTTGCTTTATGGTCTTTTCTGCCTCGGGCTTCTGCTTGGTTATTACATAGGGTTTCTGTCGATATAGGGGTTTGGCTGTGATGTTCCACGTCTTCGTGATGTCCCACTTTGCCTTACACTCCACGGGGTCTGGGTAGTAATATACTTCCTCTGGCTGACGGTCGGAGAAATAGTCACCAGTGTCCCACACGCCGTTGCCGTTGCTGTCGATGAAGGCACGCAGATAGTATGTGCCTGGCGTGATATAGTAGAAGTCTGCCGTGCCGCCCTCCGCCTGTGCCTCCATAACGACGTCGTCCTGTCCGTTGAGGAGTTGGACTATTACGGGAGCGCTGACAGGAGTACCGACGCTGACGAACAATGAGCCGTAATCTTCAAGCTTGCCTACCTGGATAGTCTGCTTATACTGTTTGCTGACAGTGCCGTAGATATCGGTAAACGCAAGGCTGTCAACTTCAAGGGTGTAACTTGCACCTATTTTCCAATCGGTAAAGAGTTCACAACGGCGATTCACAATAGGTGTCATGACAAAGGGCACACTTTCCCTATGCAACGTATCCATTTCCTCATACAGGTGCACCGCAGTGCTGTCAAATCTCTCTATCGGCGTAGGGAATGTTATTGACACTGCACCGTTGGGCTTCATCTGCTGTGTGCTGGCATATCTCACGTCAAGCGTCTTGCGCGGCATCACGGTGTCGATAACCTCGTCGGGCTTTGCCCTGCGCAGTCGCTTGGCGAGGTCTTTCTCCCATTCCTCTCTCTCCTTCTGCAGGTTCTTCATGCGCTTGGCATAAGGAGTCTTGGCGAGTATCTCCAGCGTATCGGTGGTGAGTCGCTGCACACCGATGGTGTCTGTGATGTATGTCGTCATTTCCAGCCTCAGCGTGTCTTGGTTTACCAGCGCGGTGTCACGCAGCCAGTATGTAATGGTGTCGCATTTTGCTGAAGGTTCAAGGACAAAAGCATTCTTCTCATTGAAGTTCAGTCCACGAAGAGCAGGCATAAGGTCACCGTCTTTCTTTACAGGCGCAGTGAAATACAGCGTGAAAAACCTTTCGTCCTTACGTTCTGACTTGAGGAAATAGCGGTCGGTAGCTTGATGGTCGAAGGCTCTGAGCACGATGTCGTCGGGCAGGAAATGGGTGTAGCCCGTCACATTTATATCCTTGATGTGGTCTTTATCCAGCCAAAGTGTGTCCTGACGTGTATCGGGCTTGCTGGTGGGCACTATTATATCGTGGCTGAATGCCATCTTCTCGCTACGCTGTGTGAAACGATAGTCGCCATCAGCATCCATCACCGCACCGACGGTGTAACTGCCTGGTGCTATGCCGCGTATCACAAAGTGTCCTCGCGAGTCAGTCCTTGCCACACGACACATCGCGCTGTCACCTTCTGTGTATAAACCCACAAGTATGCCCTTTACAGGTTCCAGATTGCTTGCCTCCAAGACATAGCCGCTTACCTGAAGAGTGTCGATGGCATCGCCTGTGGAGAAGGTGTAGGTATAGTTACCCATCGGGTTGCTCTCGTTATTGTCGATAATGGCATCACTGAAGTCAACGGTGTACGTAGTGTTGGGCAACAATGAGTCCTGCAGTTCTACGTAGATGTTCTTTCCTGTTGCCTTTATCTCTGGCTGCTCATGCTGTGGAGGCGATATCATCACCTTCTCACTTGCCGACTCCAGTTTGATAAACTCATTAAAGTTTATTACAATCTTCTTACTGCTTACGTTGGTGGCGTTTTCCTTTGGCATGGCACTGACCACGTATGGCGGTTTCTCGTCATACCACCCTCCGTCGGGATGTCCCATGCGGGCGCAGGAAGATAACAAGAGGAGGGGAAGAAAAAGCAACAGCCCCACCCCAACCCTCCCCTGCAGGGAGGGAGATGATATATGTATCTTGTTTCTCAAAATATCTCTTTTTTGCTCTTAATGTATTATTTTTCTTGAGGGGAGGGCTGGGGAGGGGCTTCCATTATTTCTTCTATATGCTTACGGGTGTTGGCAAGTCGCGGCACCTTGTGCTGTCCGCCGAGCTTTCCCTTGCTGCGCAGCCAGTCGTCGAAGAGGTCTTTGCGCGCCTTCACTATCTTCAGGCACACCATATTGATGTCCTTGAAACGCTTTGCCTCGTAGTCGGAATTAAGCTCCTGCAGGCGTGCATCGAGGATTTTGGCGAATTCATCGAGGTCTTCTGGTTCCTTGCTGAACTCTATGAGCCACTGATGATGAGGCGTGACACCTTCAGCCCTAAACACCGGTGCTGCCGTATATTCGCGCACCTGTGCCCCTGTCTGCTGGCAGGCGTACTGCAATCCCTTCTCTGCATTGTCAACAATAAGTTCCTCGCCAAAAGCATTGATGAAGCTCTTCGTCCTGCCTGTGATGACGAATTTGTACGGTTTTATCGAAGTAAACCGCACCGTATCGCCTATCATGTAGCGCCACAGTCCGCATGAGGTGGAGATTATCATGGCGTAGTTCTTGCCTGTCTCGACGCCTTCAAGCGGCACAACCTTGCTCTCGTCGGTGAGCAAGCCGTTGTCGTCTATCGCCTCCATAGGCGCAAACTCATAGAACACGTCGTAGTCGAGCATGAGCATCATACTGCTGTCCGCAGGGTCATTCTGTATGCCAAAGAAGCCCTCCGAGGCATTGTAGGTCTCCATATAGTGCATGTCTGGCTTCGTTATCAGCTGTTCATACTGCTTGCGATAGGGCGTGAAAGCTATGCCGCCGTGGAAGAATACCTCAAGGTTAGGCCACACCTCTTCCAAATGTTGCTTGCCCGACAGCTCCATGACACGCGTCAGTACCGACATCATCCATGAAGGCACGCCGCTGATATTCGTCACATTGGCGTTAAGACACTGCCGCGCTATCAGCTCACGTTTGCGGTCGAACTCGCTTATAAGTGCCGTTTTCTTGTCGGGAACCCTGACGAGGTTCACTACCGGGTTGATATTCTCTATAAGTATAGCCGAGAGATCGCCGACCAATGAGTTTGCCACATTGTAGTTAGGACTATGCGAACCGCCGAGTATCAGTGCCCTGCCGTCAAACATTCTTGACTTAGGGTTGTTCTGCAGGTAGTAAGCCACCACATCGTTACCTCCTTGGTAATGTATGCGCTTCAGTCCTTCTTTACTTACGGGTATGAACTTCGACTTGTCGTTAGTAGTGCCAGATGACTTGGCATACCACCGCACCTGTCCGCGCCACAGGATGTTCTTCTCTCCGTGACGCATGCGGTCAATGTAGTCTTTCAGTTCCTCGTATGTATTGACGGGCACGCTCCTACGAAAAGACTCGTATGTGGCTCCGAGGTCGTACTCTGGCTTGAAGCCGTGCTCCTTGCCGTAAAGGGTATCCTCCGCCCTGTCCAAGAGGCTACGCAGCACCTTTGCCTGCATCTCTTCAGGCATGGTAAAATGTCGCTCCAAATCCTTTTGGCGCTTACGGAAATACAGTGATGCTATAGAAGTAATGCTCATCTTGCTCTTTGCCTTAAATCCTTGCAAAGATAGTGAGTTTTGTCAATATAGGGAAATTTATTAGGTATATTTAACGGTTACAGCAGTTACAACTGCCGCTGTCACAGTCCTTGCAGCAGTCTCTCTTGCCGCCGCCACGATAAACATAGCGCAGGACAAAGAAGAAACTTACAAGGACAATGGCAAGCAGTATGTAGGACTGGATGTTCATTTTAGTTTACAGTTTACTGTTTATAGTTTACAGTTTGCAACGCTTAAACCCTTAAACTTTTAAACCCTTAAACGATAACCTGGTAGATTATCAGCGCAACGACGTAGGCTATGAGACACTGGAAGCATACCACGGTGAGCGCATCACGGTTGCCCAACTCACGACGTATGGAGGCAATGGCTGCCACACACGGGGTGTAGAGCAGGCAGAACACCATCAGCGAGAATGCAGCGGCAGACGATATGACATCGGTTATTGTTGTTCCGTTGCCAAAGAGCACCTCGATAGTGCTCACCACGCTCTCCTTTGCAAGGAAGCCGCCAACAAGGGCTGTCGCCACGCGCCAGTCGTCGAAACCTAATGGACGGAAGATGGGAGCAACGATACTTGCCACCTGTCCCAAGATGCTCTGCGACTGGTCCTCCACCATATTGAGGCTGAAAGAGAAACTCTGCAGGAACCATATCACGATAGTAGCACAGAATATTACGGTGAACGCCCTTTGCAGGAAGTCCTTTGCCTTGTCCCACAACAGACGCATGGTGGTGTATGCCCCTGGCACACGGTAGTTAGGCAGCTCCATGACAAACGGCACCGCCTCGCCCTTGAACACCGTTCGCTTCAGCACCAATGCCACGATGATACTCATGATGATGCCCAACAGGTACATCGCACACATCACCGCTGCCCCGTCGTCAGGGAAGAAGGCGGCAGCAAGGAAGGCGTATATGGGCAGCTTTGCCGTGCACGACATGAAGGGCGTCAGCATAACGGTGAGCCTGCGGTCACGCTCCGACGGCAACGTGCGACTTGACATCACAGCCGGCACCGAACATCCGAAGCCCATCAGCAGCGGAACAATGGAGCGTCCTGACAATCCGAGTTTTCTCAGCAACTTGTCCATCATGAAGGCTATGCGTGCCATGTAGCCCGAGTCTTCGAGCATAGAGAGGAAGAAGAACAGTATCACGATAATGGGCACAAAGCTCGCCACCGTTCCCACGCCGGCATAAACGCCGTCGATTATCAGCGAACGTACAGAGTCGTTTATCTCCCATGACCTCAGCGTCTCGTTGCTTGCTTCAGTAAACCAGTCTATTGCCTGCTCCAGCCAGTCTTGCATGGTACCGCCGACAATGTCGAACGTCACCCAAAAGATGAACGCCATGATGAGGGCAAAGGCAGGCAAAGCCGTCCAATGACCTGTCAGTACCTTGTCTATGCGCTGCGAGCGTTTCGCCTCTTTGCTTTCCTTGGGGTGTATGACGGTCTTGCTGCATAGTCTCTTTATAAAACTGTAGCGCATGTCAGCCATGGCGGCAGCACGGTCTATTCCGCGCTCCTCCTCCATCTGGCGCAGTATATGCTCTATCGTTTCCTTCTCGTTGTTCGACAGTTTCAGAGCCTTTTCTATCAGTTTGTCGCCCTCGGCAAGCTTTGCCGCAGCAAAGCGCAACGGTATGCCGGCACGCTTCGAGTGGTCTTCCACGAGGTGCATGATGGCATGCAGGCATCTGTGCACCGCACCACGATGGTCCTCCGGGCTACAGAAGTCCTGCCTTGCCGGTGGCTCCTGATATTTCGCCACGTGCAGTGCGTGGCTTATCAACTCATCGACACCCTGGTTCTTGCTTGCCGAGATAGGCACAACCGGTATGCCCAGCTCCTGCTCCATCTCATTGACCAGCACCGTGCCACCGTTGCCCTCCATCTCGTCCATCATGTTCAGGGCAAGCACCATCGGTATGCCGAGCTCTATCAGCTGCATCGTCAGGTATAGATTGCGCTCTATGTTTGTGGCATCCACTATGTTGATGATGCCAAGGGGAGCCCCCTCGCTGTTGCCTTTTCCCAGTATGAAGTCACGGCTCACTATCTCCTCTGCCGTATATGGCGACAGGCTATATATGCCCGGCAAGTCGGTAACCTCGGTATTCTTATACCCCCTTATCGCACCGCTCTTGCGGTCCACTGTCACGCCGGGGAAGTTTCCCACGTGCTGGTTGGAACCCGTCAGCTGGTTAAACAAGGTCGTCTTGCCGCAGTTCTGGTTACCTGCAAGGGCAAAAGTCAGCGTCGTGCTGCTTGGCAAAGGGTTCTCGTGCGTAGGGTCATGATACGGCGCACCCTCACCAAGACCTGGGTGGGGAGCAGCCTCTTCAGCTCTTTCCGAAAAGAGAGAAGACTCAGCCTCTCCCCAACTTCCTCCTATCTCCACCTTCCCTGCATCTTCCTTGCGCAGCGTCAGCGCATATCCGTGCACCTCCAGCTGCATGGGGTCACCCATAGGGGCGAACTTCTTCAGTGTCACTATGGCACCAGGTATGATGCCCATGTCGAGGAAATGCTGGCGCAGCGCACCCGTGCCGCCCACCTTCTTTATCCTCGCCGATTCTCCAATGTTAAGTTCCGATAAGTACATCTTCGTTATTTTTGCACGCAAAAATACTAAAATGTTTTGAAAAAGGTGGTACACGTACCACCTTTTTGTCTGTTATAATTGCGAAAATACCTAAAAATGATTACAGCGAAGCCGTAATCGTAACATACCATCCGCTGAGGGTCTTCATTATGTAACCCTTGTCTATCAGGTTTTGTATATGTTTCTGCACTGCAGAACGGTTTATACCAAGCATCTCTACCAACTCCGACTCCTTCATTGACGGATTGCCCCAAAGCTCACGTAGTATCCTCGACTGGTGCTGACTTCTGAATGTTATCATCTCTCCATCAAACCACCATACGTTTTCATCATGAGTGGTAACATATTTTATATCAGTACCTATTTCATCCGTTATCAATTTTACAAAATATGTGTAGAAAGGCTTTATCTGCTTGAGTTCTGCATGTGCGCCGTCAGACGGAGCCATCCCGACGTTAAGGTCTGCCTTATGAAGTGCCTCGAGGTAGTCCTGTTTCTTGCGTGACCTCACGACGACCATCGGCAGATTATGGCGCAACAGTATATAGTTCACCATCAGTCGCGCTATGCGTCCGTTGCCGTCCTCAAAGGGGTGTATGCGTATATAGCGGTAATGGAATAGTATTGCCAACTCTATCGGCGTCAGCCTTCCCTTCGCTTCCTCTTCATTATACCACGTTACGAGGTCATTCATTAAGGCAGGAGTCTCCTCTGGCGAAGCATATTCAAAGCGGTCGCCGTAACGTGTTATCACACTGTTAGGACGAGTCTTATACCTTCCTGCATGTATCGTGTACGACGTCTGCATACCTCCTGGCAAGTTCTTATACACCGTATAGTCCTCGCGCAACAAGGTCTTGTGCAACGTACGAATGAAGTTTTCCGTCAATGGCATGTCCCTGTTCACTGCCTCATCCTCCATCATTCTCAGTCCTACGTTGCTCGCTTTCATCTCCTCCATATCCTGAATCCGCGCTTCACCGATGGTCTTGCCGAACAACAGCAACACCTCTGTCTGACCATACGTAAGGGTATTACCCTCTATATGGTTAGAGTTATAGTTGAAGTCTAATGAAAACCTCTTGCGTACCTTATCCCTCACACTATCGCTTAATGGTTGTAACTTTTTCCATTCTACGAGCACATTGTCAAGCTCTTTTACTATTTTCTCCATAGTCCCTTATGCTTTATCGTTTATTATTTACCGATGCAAAGGTAATCATTTTATCTCGAAACACTCCCGTTTTTATACTGAAAAGGTGGTCAATGACCACTAAATTAACTTATTTTTACACAAAAGTAAGCGTTTTTCAACTAAAAAGGTGGTCATTGACCACCTTTTTACTATTGTTTATTCTTTGCTAAGCGTCTTTTATTTCAGCTTCTGACCAGTTACGTTATACTCACCAATTTCTTTTTTCTACCGACAATGTTAATTATTTTTATTTGTTTACGCAAGCAATTAGGAAAAAAGTTGTAACTTTGCCATCGGAAAGTATAAATGTATAATATATAAGGTATAAAGAAAAAGAACAATGCTAACAATCAAGAGTTTTGAAGATTTCGCCCAGTATGAGGGCAAGGTGCTTGGCACTTCAGACTATGTGGAGCTTACGCAGGAGCGCATAAACCTCTTCGCCGACGCTACGCTGGACCATCAGTGGATACACATCGACACGGAGAGGGCAAAGACGGAGAGCCAGTTTGGCACTACCATCGCTCACGGCTACCTTACGTTGTCGGTGCTCCCCTACCTGTGGAACCAGATTGTAGAGGTGCAGAACGTGAAGATGCTCGTCAACTACGGCATCGACAAGATGAAGTTCGGACAGCCGGTGCTGAGCGGTCAGAGCCTCAACCTCACCACCACGCTGCAGAGCATAGTGAACCTGCGCGGTGCGGTGAAGACGGAGATTAAGTTCACGATGAACGTGAAGGAGACCGGCAAGAAGGCGCTGGAGGGCATAGCGATATTTATCTACTATTTTAATAATTAGTGACTATAGGAACTATAGGAAACTATAGGGACTATATAAAAAAAACAGTAGCCAAGTCAAAACCCGAAGTGGGGTTTTGGCTTGGCTACTTCTATTGGCTGCACGTCGGCAGGTGTGATCTGGAGCAGATGGCGGCGGTCCATGCCGCTCTTCTTCACGCACCGCATGGCGTGGTTGAGGTAAATCTTGTCGAGCAGGTTGGCTATGAAGCGTGCGTTGCCCCATGTGTTGGCATCGCGCACCTTGTATGCATCCTCTATGATGCCGCGATACTTGCGCCATGCCGCACGGGTGAACGCATAACCGTACTCCTTTACCCTGCGCTCCGTTATCTCAAGGAGTTCGTCGATGGTGAAGTCCTTAAACTCAAAGACGTTGGGGAAGCGCGAGTTGAGTCCCGGGTTAAGGTCTATGAGTTTCTTCATCTCGTCCTTATATCCGCAGAGCACTATGGCTATGTCGCGCTGCTTCTCGTCAGAGAGGACGTCCATGAGCAAGGGGATGACGAGCTTGCCAGGGTCCCAGGGGTTACTGCTGTTAAGCTGGTAAGCCTCGTCTATCATCAGTACGCCGCCCTTGGCTTCTTCCACAGCCTTGCGCACCACACGCTCCTCGTCACCCCAGTGGGTGCCTATGAAGTCCTTGCGACTACACACCACCACGTGGCCTATGCTCAGTGCGCCAGACTTTCTCAGCAGTCCTCCCATTATCTTGCACTCGGTGGTCTTGCCAGTGCCTGGTCTTCCATAGAAAATACTGTGGAGTGCCAGCTCATGTCGCTTCCCTTCTGGGTTCGCCGTTCTCATCATGCGGTTATAGCGTGACATCATGGTGAGCTGCTCTATGCGCTGCTTTATGTCCTGACAGCCCACGAGCTTATCCATCTCCTCCTTGGGATTTCTCAGCGGAGGCAGTATCTGTAACCTCACCTTTGGTTCCCTCAAGGGGTTGTCATCGTCGTCGTCGTCAGAACTGCTGCCTAAACCGAAGGGAGAAGGGATGTCGTCATCATCGGGGAGGTCGGGAGTGGT
>JAFVBX010000067.1 GCA_017479675.1 Prevotella sp. | reverse complement strand
GAAACGGCAAAAGTGCTTGAGAATAGTTCAGCTAAAACGATAAATCAATAATACTAATCAAACTATTAAACTATGTCTGAAAAAATCAAAAACGTACGCTACGCGCTCGTTGGCATGTTGCTACTTTTCTGTAGTGCATCCATCCAGGCGCAGACAGTCAGCGGTAACGTGAAGGATCCTACTGGCGAGCCGGTAATCGGTGCCACGGTCATGGAGCAGGGTACCCAGAACGGTACCGTGACAGACTTTGACGGTAACTTCACCATTACGCTGAAAGGTAAGAGCAACAAACTCGTCTTCTCATACGTAGGTATGCAGAACCAGACGGTGGATGTTGCAGGAAAGTCTTCTATCAACGTCAACATGAAGGACGATGCCCAGATGCTTGACGAGGTTGTGGCAATCGGTTACGGTACGGTTCGTAAGAAAGACCTTACGGGTGCTGTAGCACACGTTGGTGCAAAGCAGATTGAGAACATCCCTGTTGCAAATGTGTCAGAGGCACTTACGGGTAAGATGGCTGGTGTCAACATTACTACTACCGAGGGTTCTCGTGATGCAGACGTAACTATCCGTGTTCGTGGCGGTGGTTCTCTGTCACAGGACAACTCACCTCTTTACATCGTTGACGGATTCCCTGTAGCTTCAATCAGTGACATCGCACCTTCTGAAATCGAGACTATCGATGTGCTGAAGGATGCATCTTCCACTGCAATCTACGGTGCCCAGGGTGCTAACGGTGTCGTTATCGTTACTACCAAGAGTGGTAAGGAAGGCAACGTACAGGTAAACCTCAACGCTTCCATCGGTTGGAAGAAGATTACCAAGGAATTGGAAGTCCTCAATCCATACGAGTATGCTATGTATCAGTATGAGCTTAACAGTGGTGGAAACAAACCTCTTACAGTCAACACTACGGCAAACAACTATGGCTCATGGCCTGACCTTGAGATATGGAAGAGTGTAGAGGGTAATGATTTCCAGGATGAGACATTCGGTCGCTCGGGTGTGCAAAAGCAGTATAATGCCAGCGTAAGCGGTGGTACTAAGGAATTGAAGTATAGCATAAGCTATGCACACAATGAGGAGACCTCTATCATGGAGCGTTCTGGTTACAAGAAGGACAACATCAATGCCAAGTTGCAGTCAACTCTCAATAAATGGCTGAAGTTTGACTTCCAGGCACGTCTTGCTAACCAGAAGATTGACGGTTTGAGCGGCGGTACCGATACCAACGATAACAATGCTTCAAACTCTATCGTTTATAACTCTCTGATATATCAGCCAATTATGGAGCTTTCTGCTCAGGACGATGATGAAGAGAACTCAAGTGCTACACGTCGTTCTCCATCTGAGCGTCTGCGCAACACTTACAAGATTCAGAAGCGTTTCCGTCAGGACTATAATGCAGCCCTTACATGGAAGCCTTGGAAGCACTGGACGTTCAAGACTCAATTCTCTTATAACTGGCGTTACAATAATACCGATCAGGTATGGGCTGCACGCGCTGTCTCAAACTCAACCTATGGATATAACGGCGCACCGCAGGCTTACTTCCTGCGCTCTGACTACAAGGGTTGGGTGAACTCTAATACCGTAACCTACGACAACAAGAAATTGTTCGGCGGACGTGATGCCATCAATGTAATGGTCGGTCAGGAGTGGCAGTCAACAAAGCAGACTGACCGCACACAGGTAATGGTAGCATACCCAGCGTCATTTACTGTAAATCAGGTGCTTGCTAACGTAGCTGCTGGTAAGGCACATCAGAATTCCTCTTATATATACGAAGATGTGAATGTACTTTCTTTCTTCGGTCGTTTGAACTATACCTTGAAGGACAAGTACTTGCTCACGTTCACTTTGCGTGAAGACGGTTCTTCAAAGTTCGGCGATGGTCACCGTTGGGGACTCTTCCCATCATTGGCTCTTGCATGGCGTCTGTCAGACGAGAAGGGCTTCAAGGATACAGAATGGCTCTCTAACCTCAAGCTCCGCCTCTCTGTAGGTACTGCCGGTAACAACAAGATACCTACTGGTATGCTCAGCACAACGTACTCTATGGCAGAAGCTACAGGTAAGCATCCTGGCTTCAATGAGCAGTCAACAGAGATGTTCGAGCATGCTTCGGTACTTTACAACCCAGACTTGAAGTGGGAGACAACCACTACACGTAACTTCGGTATTGACTACGGTTTCCTCAAAGGACGTATATCTGGTAGCTTAGACTTCTACTGGAACACTACAAAGGATCTGCTCATGCAGGTAACTATCCCTTCAGGCACCGGTTATCAGAAGCAGTACCAGAACTTCGGTAAGACATCCAACAAGGGTATAGAGTTCTCAACAAACGTTGTGGCTATAGAGAAGAAGAACTTCACGATGAACGCGAACTTCAACATCGCTTATAACAAGAACAAGATTGATGAACTGCCAGGCGGTTCTGGCTACCAGACCTCAAAATGGGGTGGCAGCCGTGTAAACAAGTATTCAGGTGACTTCTTCATAGAGGAAGGCGGACGTCTTGGCGAGGTATGGGGCTTCAAGAGTGCAGGCTTCTATACTGTGGCTAAATATGACGAGCAAGGCAACTACCTTGGTGGTGACTTGAGACTTAACCCTCAGACACGTTCATGGGAAATGGCTCCTGAGGCTACTCCTAATAACTCAAGTTCTCTCTTTGGAGGACTATATCCGGGAACAGCAAAGGTAGAGTGTGATGAAAATGGCAGTCCTATCTTCCAGCGTATTGGCAATACCGTTCCAACGACAACAGGTGGCTTTGGTATCGATGGCCAGTGGAAGACAAAGATAGGTACGTTTGACTACACTGTATTCTGTAACTACTCTCTTGGCAACAAGATTGTGAATGCAACAAAGCTTGGTGCATCATTCTACGCTGGTTCCAACAAGAACTACAATGTTCTGAATGCTTACAATCTGGCTAACCGCTACACTTGGATAGACCCAGCGACAGGTCTTAACCTTGGAAAGAATCAGGTGTCAGGAGAGGCAATAGAGTATTATGGAGGTGCACAGGGCGTAATGGATCGTCTGAACGAGATAAATGCAGGCGCTTCTGTGTGGAATCCAGCAGCTAACTCTACCATGGTTCTCGTAAGTGACGCTTTGGAGAACGCTTCCTTCCTGCGCCTGCAGAATGTAACAATCGGTTACACCCTGCCAAAGGCATGGCTGAAGAGCATATATATAAATAATGTACGCGTTTACTTCACCGCCTACAACCTTGCTTGCTGGACCAACTACTCTGGTTACGATCCCGAGGTGAGCACAGAGAAGAACAATCCTATGTGTCCTGGCGTGGACTATGCTGCATATCCAAAGAGCCGCACATACGTAATGGGCTTAAATGTTACATTCTAACCATTAAGAAAAAAGCAATACATTATGAAAAAGATATTAAATATTTTTGCTGTAGCAGCAGTGGCTCTTACTATGGTGAGTTGTTCTGATTTCTTGGAACAGACATCAGAGTCACAGCAATCTACGGAAACGACATACGAGAGCCCATACTATACCAGTCTTGTAGTCAACAAGATTTATGGTCTGCTCTCACGTGACTACACCTACTCTCAGGTGATACCTATAATCTGGGGTGCTAACACCGATACCGAGCTTATTGACGGTTTGGGAACAGGTGTCGAGACAGCTACTGAACGTGGCGTTATGAACTACCGTATGAGTGAGACCTATTGGTCACGTATCGGTGACTGGTGGAAGGATTACTATGACGTAATCGAGTACTGTAATCTGGTAGTTGACGGCGTTCGCGGAAGTGCATTGTATCAGAGTGGCTCAACGAGCGACAAGACCACAATGGGCTATTATCTTGGCGAGGCATTGACACTGCGTGCCATGATGTATCTTGATATCATCCGTATGTGGGGCAACGTTCCGATGAAGTTTGAGCCAACAAAGCCAGACCTTTCAAATGCTTATTTGCCAAAGACTGACCGTGACGTTATCCTTGATGAGTTGATGACTCAGCTTGAAGAGGCTATAGAATTGCTTCCATGGGCTGATGCAGCAACAAACTACACAACAGAACATGTGACAAAGGGTTATGCCAAGGCTCTCTATGCTCAGGTTGCACTTACACGTGCCGGCTATGCTATCCGTGAGGCAGACGAGTCTATTACCAAGTTAGGTGAAGGCTATGAGAAAGCTGCATATTCTGATGACGTGTATATGACACTTCGTCCTGGTCAGGAGAAGCGTGAGGAGCTTTATAGGAAGGCTGCACTGCAGCTGGCTGACATCATCAATAGCGGTCGCCACAAACTTAATCCTTCATACGAGAATGAGTGGTATCTGCTTAATCAGTTGACACTGGATAAGACCTATCACGAGAATCTCTTTGAGGTGCCAAACCTTGAAAATGTAACGGGTGAGCTTGGCTACACAATAGGTAAGCGTATGAATACTGTCACCACAGACTGGGGCTACTCTAACAGTTCTGGTAAGTTGAAGACTACAGCTACACACTGGTACTCATACGATAATGCTGACACACGTCGCGACATAACATGTGCAGTTACACAGTACAAGGAGGATGGTGACCATACCATTGAAGACTTTATCGGCAATGCTCCATTCGGTATCTATATCGGTAAGTGGCGTCCAGAATGGATGACAGCATCATGGCTGGCTCAGAACAAGGCGATGTCAGCAAAGCACCAGACAGGTATCAATACCGTTCGTATGCGTTACTCACAGGTACTCTTGTACTATGCTGAGTGTCTGAACGAACTCGTCGGTGCTGACGCTACTCTCGCAGGAGGAGCTTCTTTGACGGCTCGTCAGGCTCTTGCAGAGGTTCACAACCGTGCTTTCGCTGATGCAGACAAAGCCGCAGCTCAGGCATACGTTGACGGTATATCATCTGACCACGACGCATTCCTTGAGGCTATCATGCAGGAGAACGCATGGGAGCTTACGGGCGAGGGCTTCCGCAAGTTTGACCTCATCCGTTGGGGTGTGTTGGCTCAGAAGATTGCTGACATGAAGAAGGAGTACAACGACAAGTGTACTACATGGCCACGCTATATACACTGTAAGCCTTCTGCTTCTAATGAGAATTACATAGACTTCTCTGTACTTGTATTTGACGACGACAAGGAGATGACGGGCTACAAGAACGGTTCTTGGTTCGGACTTGATGAAGAGAAGAAGGGTGACAACACTCAGTGGGCTACCAACCTGCCACGTATCTCAGAAGGTCTTGTCGGAAATACTATCGACGGTACTATCGGCGAGCCTGTGAACATTGCAAAGGAGACGGTAAAGAACCGTTATGTATTGCCTCTCACAACCACGATGATGGCTGATGCCAACGGCTCACTTGTAAACTCTTATGGATATTAATTCACACTCAACAGAATAACTTTAAAACAAAGAGTGAAATGATTAAGAATATAAAATCAATAATACTTGCATCCATGGCAGTTATTGCGGGTGCAATAACATCTTGTACCGACAAGATGGATAACTGGGGTACAGACTCTGCCTACGACCGACTGTTTACCATCACGTCAATCAAGATAACACCAGAGTCCACCACCGCTACTGTGGAGTATGGTGGCTATAGCGGTGCTGACAAGTACCAGATACAGTACAGTACAAGCCCGATAACCAGTGACATGGAGCCTTATGCAGAGGGAACCACTACTGTTGAGGTAGAGTCCAAGGAAAAGGCTGAGTTGACAGGATTGATGGGTGAAACCAACTACTATCTGCGCATACGTGCCATAGCAGAGGGTAGAAATCCTTCCAAGTGGGCTTACTACATGACTTCAAGCGGTGACCCATACTTCACCACGAAGGGTGAACAGATAATGAATGATGTGGATGATGCCGACCGCACAGAGAGCTCTATCCGTGTTACTTGGGAAGCAGGAGCTGAGGTGACTCACCTGCTTGTTCATCAAGTGGGTGACGAAGAGAATGCTAACGACCAGACCTTCACTCTTGACGATGCAGCCAAGGCTGCCGGTGAATACACCGTTACCGGTTTGCAAGGCTCTACCGGATATGTTATAAGCATATACAATGGTGAAGCAAAGCGTGGAAGCGTACAGACATCAACGTCAGCAGAGGCTCCTAAGGGCGACTATGAGTATGAGCTTGGAATGAATGAGGACGTAACATCAGACCTCATCAAGACCATTGCGGCAAATGCTCAGGCTGCAGCTGGAAGCACTACGGCATACTCTGCTACTATCAAGATTCCACAGGGTTCTACGATGAACATTGTGGGAACTGCTGAGGATGGCTCACCTGCATCAGTGAAGATTCCTGACGGTATGTCTGTGACATTCTTCGGTGAAGGCGGTGAAGGCGCTAACTTGAGGTTGACAAAGTCTGTAAACCTTGCTGGCTCTCATGGTTACGTGAAGTTCCAGAACCTTGACATTACAGATGCAGGATGTCAGTACTTAATCAATCAGAGTGCTGCAGCAAACGTGTCAGAACTTACGTTCGAGGGATGTAAGATTCATGATCTGGAGCGTTCTATAATTCGTACACAGTCTGCAGATATCATAATCGAAAAGATTCTGATAAATAACACCGTAATGACAAATGTCAGCACAGGCGACGGCTATTCTGTAATCTACATTGGCGATGCTAAGAATACAGTAAAGGAGATTACTGTCAGCAACTCTACTCTTGACACTCAGAAGCGTAGCTTCATCGAGTGCTCAAAGACATGTGTTCCGAAAGTCAACCTCACCAACTGTACATTCTACAACTTCGTTCAGTCAGGTCGTTACTTAGTCGATGCTAACGGTCAGAATACAGACATAACTCTGACAAATTGCGTTCTTGGTAAGACCTTCACAGATACTTCACGTGGTGTACGTACTGCAAGCACCGTGACTGCGTTAGGATGTATCCGTACCTCAGACTGTATCTTCGCTTCCAACGACTTCAAGGCAGAGGTTGGTTTGCCAGTAGGTGATAATCCTTCAACTTATTACTTCACCGCTCCGGATAGCCACGACTTCACTCTGAAGATTGACGACAAGGTGGGCGATCCACGTTGGTATAAGTAAGTGTAGAAAGCATTCAATATAAATATGTATATTAGGGCAAGCTTCCTAAAGTGGAGCTTGCCCTTTTTTAAAAGACATTGTGATGTTTATAATAAAAAGTACTAAAACATGAACACTATGAATATGAGAAATTTTTTAGGTAAGTTGATGCTATCTGTAGCGATGGTTGCGGGTTGCATGCTTCTCCATTCGTGCGGTGGAGGTGATGACGGTGGTACGAGTGGCAGTGGCTCAAGCGGTAGTGGGACTTCTGGCGGCAGCAGTTCGACGTTTATCCCTGCTAATACGCCATCACGTAGCTTGGCTTTTCCTGGTGCTGACGGCGGTGCACGAAACATCACAGGCGGTGCCGGCGGCGACGTGTATATTGTTACTTCCCTGTCTGATGACAATGTCATAGGAACACTACGCTACGGCGTAACAAAGGTGTCTGGCAAGCGCACTATTGTTTTTGCCGTCGGTGGCATAATAGAAATGAAGTCAGACATGGAGATAACCGCTGGCGACGTTACCATTGCAGGACAGACGGCACCTGGCGACGGTATATGTCTGAAGAACTACGCTGTAAACATCAATGCTAACAACGTCATAATACGTTACATGCGTTTCCGCATGGGTGACGAGAAAGCTACTGAGGACGATGCACTCTCTTCTTCACATCACGATAACAGCATAAAGTCTAACATACTCATAGACCACTGCTCAGTATCGTGGTCAACAGACGAGTGCGCCTCTTTCTATGGCAACAAGAACTTTACGCTCCAGTACTGCATCATAAGCGAAAGCCTGCGTAACTCCGTACATGATAAAGGACGTCACGGATATGGTGGTATATGGGGAGGCGAAAACGCTACGTTCCATCACAACCTGTTGGCTCACCACGACTCACGTAACCCACGTTTCGATCACGACTATGTAAGTACGCTGAAAGGTCCTATACACTTCGTCAACAACGTCATATACAACTGGGGTGGTAACTCTGCATACGGTGGAGAGTCAAGCAATGGTACGGCAAAGCAAATCAATATGCAGAACAACTATTACAAGCCTGGTCCTGCTTCAAGCCATAGGGAGCGTGTACTTAATCCCACTACCAAGTGTGATAACTGTCTGTATGTTGCCAATACGCCTACAAGTATTGGATATGTTACTCCTGGAAAGTTCTATATTACGGGTAACTATATGAATGGTTCTACCAGTGTGACGAGTGACAACTGGGCAGGCGTCAACCCAGATGAGTCCTCAAAACTTTCGCAGTGTAAGGCAACTGCCTATATGGGTACCGCCAACTCATGGGTAGAGTCGGCAGAAGAGGCATACAACTCAGTGCTGAACTATGCCGGCGCAAGCGACAGACGTGATGCTGTTGATGCCCGCATAGTAAGCGAGACACGTAATGGTACTTACACATATAGCGGCAGTAACGGTTCTACAAACGGACTTATTGACAGCCAGTCAGATGTAGGCGGTTGGCCGGCATATAGCAATAGTACCACGACACTGGCAGACTCCGACAAAGACGGCATGCCTGACGAATGGGAGGAGGCACAGCTTAAGGAAAACGGATGGGAGAGCTATGGAATAAAATTGTTCAGACCTAATGGCTACAACCTTTCCAGCAAATACACCAACCTTGAAGTGTATCTCAACTCTCTCGTCGTAAACACCTTCCCAGCTGGTGCCGGTGCGTCTGCGATAAAGTAAGAAATTCATGGTTTTGGAAAAGGATATGTTTTGGGGGGCGAAAAGTTATCCTTTTGGCTGCCAAAAGCTATGCTTTTAGGGGCTAAAAGCTATGCTTTTCTGAAGCCATGTGTAACTTGTTGATTTTCAACGGGTGACAAAAGGAGTAAAAATCAGTCAAACAGGGTGGAGTTTCGTTGCAAAATCCACCCTGTTTGTTTTTTTGTACCCATAGTGTTTGGAAAAAATCTTGTAACTTTGCAGGCGGTAAAAATCGAAAAGAGATTATAGATGACAGAAAACGGATTAGATATGATTAGAGAAAGCATTTTGAACAAAGTCATGGCTACGGCGGCTATGATGTTTCTGACAGGTGCGGCAGCGATTGCCGACAGTGACGTAACGGCGGAGCAGGCGGCGCAGAATACTCCCGAGGGATGGACGGCGGTGCAGCTGCCAAGCATTGTTGCTATTACCGCCGCTAATACGTTTGACATCACCGACTACGGAGCCAGCACAGAGAGCAGCGACAACACTGCTGCAATACAGGCGGCTATCGATGCCGTGCCATCAACGGGCGGCATGGTGGTGGTGCCTACAGGCACATGGCTCTGCGGACCGATAACGGTGAAGTCGAACATGGTGTTGCACCTCAATGCGGGTGCCACGCTGAAGCTGTTGCCTTTCGGTACATATCCTTCGGAGAATGAGTATCACGACGCGAACGGCTCGTACAAGAACCTCAACTTCATAAACAACGCCAAGAAGGCTGTCAACGACATAATAATAGAGGGTGAGGGCGAGACATCTGTCATCGACGGCGATGGCTATCCGTGGTGGGTGGCACAGTGGCAGCAGAAGTTCAACCGTCCGGGACTGATACGCCTGCAGAAAGGTACACGCCACCTCTTCCGTAACTTCCGCATGGAGAATTCTCCCGGCACTCACCTCACTCTGGGAGCGAGCGGCGCTGCAAACAACATCACCGTGCACGATGTGACCGTCGATACATACGGCGGCAGCCCAAATACTGACGGCATACCCGTGTGGGGACCTTACGTGAACATCTACGACTGCAACATATCTACTGGCGACGACAACATAGTGGTTGACAGTAACGGCAACTATGTGCATGCCTGGAACATCAAGTGCGGCACAGGACACGGCATGTCGATAGGCTCTTTTACGCAAAACGTGCACCACATTATCTATGAGGGCATAGACTTCAACGGCACGGAGACGGGCTTCCGCATAAAGACAAACAGCAACAGTCGCAGCGGCAACGACTATGAGGGAACGAGCGACATCGGCAGTGTGCACGATATCATCTTCCGCAACAGCACTATGGACGGGGTGGAGAGCCCGATAGTATTGATAACTGTATATGACGAAGAAGAGGAAACCCCTGCTGACATAGAGGCTAAGGAGGTTACCGTCACCACGCCGGAATACCGCGACATACTGTTCCAGAACATTACGGCAACGAACACAACGGTGGGAAGTAACTACAAGCGCGGCAACCCCATATACATCTACGGCAGACCAGAGAGCTACATCCACGACATCACGTTCGACAACGTCAGCGTCGATGCGCAGAAGGGCATGTTCATGGCTTACTGCAAGGACATAAACTTCGTCAACGGATGCCAGATAACAAACCTTGCAGGCACGGGTGACTTCTCTAAGCGCTACGAGGCTACATACACTGGTTCATACAGTTCCGTCTCCACAGTGTCACTGAACACTAACACATGCTTTGCAACGAAGGCAGATGCGTCGCCTTGGGCTTTTGACGGAGGCTATAGCATATCAAACGAAAAGGGCAAGGGTTATGACTACGTCAATAATACACCTTATATAAAATATAGTGCCGGTGTTAAATACACCATAACATTGCCCGAGGGTGTCTATGTAAAGGCTGTGCAGTTTGACGGCTACAACAATTATGAGAACCAGGGCGACAGCCATATCGCAGAGGTGAACGGCAAGACATACAGCGAGACGGACTACGTATTCCCACAGGACAAGTCAACGGTATCACGCAAGATAGACCTTGCAAACACAGCAAGCGGCACGCTTACCTTTACAACCTCAGGCAAGCAGATATGTGCTGCCATAACGCTCTACACCACAGACACACCGACGGGGGTAGGCAACGTGAGCATTAACGGCAACGTAAACAAGACGTATGTCAAGATGATAGACCCTAAGACAAAGCGTCTCATCATAGCAGGCTATGACGAGACGGGTAGGAGAGTGAAGTGATAAACTCCCGATACGTTACAAAAAAAGCGTGCTGTTATGTGCAGCACGCTTTTTGTTTATTTCGTGATATCAACAAGTTCTACGGTGAATATCAGCGTAGAGTAGGCTGGTATGTTACCCATATCGCGTGAGCCGTAGCCCAGTTCCTGCGGTATGTAGAGTTCCCACTTAGAGCCTACGGGCATGAGGGTGAGCGCTTCTGTCCATCCCTTTATCACCTGGTTGCAACGGAACTTGGTGGTCTGCGGGTTGCGTTTGTAGCTGGAGTCGAACACCTTGCCGTCGATGAGTTTGCCTTCGTACTTCACTGTCACCTCTTGTTCGGCTGTCGGCTTGGCACCCTTGCCCTCGGTGATTACCTTATACTGCAAGCCGGAGGGGAGTGTCACCACGCCGGGCTTCTTGGCGTTCTCTGCCAGCCAAGCCTTGCCTTCGGCAGCGAGCTTCTCTGTCTTTATCTTGCTGTCAGCCTCCATTCGCGCCTTAAAGTACGCGTCAGCGGCTTTTTGCGACATCAGGGTACTGTCCTTCTGCACGGCAGCGATAAAGCCCTCATAGAAGAGATTTGCCTTTATGGAGTCGGGAGTGCCCTGCAGGTCGTTGTTAAGTCCTGTGAGCATACGGTCCTTTGCCATCTGTGCTATCTGTGCTCCCACCTGGCGAGCTACGTAGCGTGGGTTGCCTGCCTGCTCGATGGCTTCGCGCATACCCTGTACGAAGTCTTCCATGTAGGCTGTATCGACGTGGTGTTGCTGCTGTATGAAGGGTATCAGTCCGTCGGTCAGTGCCTCGCCTGCAGCATAGCTGAGGGAGTCGATGCCGTTGTTAAGCTGTACGGTAGGCTGTGGCTGTGCCTTGTCAGCCTGCTTCTTCTTTGCTACTGCCTGAGTAGCAAAAACTGCACCTGCCACGATGGCAAGCGCAGTGATGATGGTCTTTGCGTTATTCATTATTCTACTTCAAGAAGTTCTATTGTGAAAATAAGTGTAGAGTAAGGCTTGATAACCTCGCCCTGCTGACGCTCACCGTATGCCAGTGAAGCAGGGATATACACCTCCCACTTAGAGCCTACAGGCATCTTGGTGAGAGCCTCTGTCCAACCCTGTATCACCTGGTTGCAGCGGAACTCTGCACCAGAGTTGTTAGAGTCGAACACCTTGCCGTCGATGGTCTTGCCCTCGTAGTTCACCTTTACCATTGACGTGTCGGCAGGAACGGCGCCCTTACCCTCGGTGATTACCTTGTACTGTACGCCAGAAGGCAGCGTTATGACGCCCTCTGCCTTTGAGTTCTTGGCGAGCCAGTCCTCGTTCTGCTTCTTGTAGGCACCCCACTGCTTCTCCATAGCCTTTGACTTTATCTCCTGAATCTTCTGGTCTGTGGTGGCGCGAGCCTGCAGGAGCGTCATCTTCTGGTCCTTCTCCGTAACGCCTGCCACGAAGCCTGCGAGGAGGTTCTTCAGTGAGATAGACTGTGTAGAGTCGTTGCCGAACACTTCGTAGTTGATGCCCTGAAGCATCTGACCGCCCAGCTGCTGACCTATCTGTATGCCTGCATAGTATGCAGCCTTCTTCTTGTCGTCGCCTGCTGTGGCACCCTCGTTGAGTCCCTTGATGAAATCGTCGATGTAAGCGGTATCTACACCCATACGCTCAGAGAGGTACTGCTTCAGTCCGTCACTCTGCGCCATACCGATGGCATAGCTCAGTGTATCTACCTCGTCCTTGAGGTTAGCCTTTGGCGTGCCGTTACCACATGATGTGAATGCAGCTGCTGCTATAGCAACGCATGCTGCGAAAGCAAATTTCTTCATTGTCTTTTCTTATTTCTTTATGTCGTTATTTCGATATGTCGTAGTGTTGTTACTTCACCTCAATAAGCTCAACATCGAAGATGAGTGCAGCGTATGGAGGGATGGCGCCTGAAGCACCTGCCTCGCCGTAGGCAAGGTTGTAAGGTATGAAGAAGCGTGTCTTGCCGCCTTCCTTCATTAGCTGCAGACCTTCTGTCCAACCCTTTATCACTCCGCCGAGAGGGAATGTAGCTGGTTCGCCGCGCTGTATGCTTGAGTCGAACACGGTGCCGTTGGTGAGGAAACCCTCGTAGTGGCACTTCACGCTGTCGGTAGCCTTGGGCGATTTGCCTGTGCCCTCTTTCAGCACGAGATACTGCAAGCCTGATGCCGTAGTGATGACACCGTCCTTCTTGGCGTTCTCAGCGAGGAACGTCTCGCCTTCTTCCTTCAGTTTCTTGCCCATCTCGGCAGCCTTGGCGCGCTGTGCCTTCTCTTGCTCAGCGAAGAACTGCTGCACTATCTGCTGCGCCTCGGCAGCCTTTATCTGTTCCTTACCTGCTATGCTATCCTTGATAGCCTGTGCGAAGTCGTCTATGTTAAGTTTCTCGGCACCCATGCCTTTCAGTTGGCTGCCAATGCCCAGTCCGAGGGCGTAGCTTACTTTATCCATGTTGTTTGTTTTTTTCGTTATGTCGATATTGCGATGTTGCGTTATTTCGATTTTTAGTTATTCCTTTATATACTCTGCGAAGTCCGTGAGGTGCATGTCACCCTTGCGGCGCAGCGTGTCGTGCATGGCGAAGGCGCATGGCAGATTGTGGTGCGTATGGCCGCCTGTCGCTATCTTGAGGTACTCACGCAGCAGCGGACGGTAGTCGGGGTGTGCGCAGTTTTCTATGATGCAGTGTGCACGCTCCAGTGGACTCTTGCCGCGCAAGTCGGCTATGCCCTGTTCCGTTATTATAACGTTGACATCGTGCTCCGAGTGGTCCTGATGGCTCACGAATGGCACTATGGCTGATATCAGTCCGCCCTTTGCCACTGATGAACAGGTGAAGATAGAGATGTAAGCATTGCGCTCGAAGTCTCCCGAACCGCCTATGCCGTTCATCATCTTCGTACCTGAGATATGCGTTGAGTTGGCATTGCCGTATATGTCCACCTCTATTGCCGTGTTGATGGCTATCACACCGAGTCGGCGTATCACCTCAGGAGAGTTTGAAATCTCAGACTGACGAATGGTGAGGCGCTTGGCGAGCACGTCAATGTTGTCATATACCCTTGCGAGACATTCGTTATCAACTGTCAGCGAACAGGTGGAAGCCTCCTTCACTCTGCCTTCAAGCATCATATCGACGATGGCGTTCTGCAACACCTCGGTATATATGTTGAAGTCGGGAATATCTTTGTCCTTGCCCAGTGCGGCGAGGATGGCATTTGCCGTAGTGCCCACACCACTCTGCATAGGCAGGAATGTTGAAGGGATGATGCCGCGCTTCATATCGTTGAGGAGGAAGTGAGCCACGTTGGCACCTATCTGGTCGGTCACAGGGTCGGTACCCTTGAAGGCACGTGCCTCGTCAGGTATGTTGCACTCTATCACGCCCACCACCTTCTTCTTCTCTACCTCAAGGTATGGCGTGCCTATGCGGTCGCTTACCTTTGTTATCATGATAGGCTGGCGGAACGGTGCGTCAAGAGGCTGATAGACATCGTGCAGCTGTGCCACGCCCTCGCTGTGGAAGTGGTTGAGCTCGATGATGATCTTCTCTGCCATCTTTGCCACTGTAGGCGATATGCCGCCTGCTGAGGTGAGGTACACGTGGTACTTGTCGCCCGCATCCTCTATCTTACAAACCTCCAGTATGCCCCAGTTCAGTTTGCCGAAGAAGCCGTAACGCAGTTCCTGCGCCATGTGCGAGAGGTGCAGGTCGTTGTAGGCTATTTCGTTTTTGTTTACGTGGGCACGGAAATCGGCGTTTGTGGTGTAGGGTGCACGAAACTTCAGTGCCTGTGCGTTGGCAAGCACTCCGTCGGTACTCTGACCTGTTGAGGCACCAGTGAAGAGGCTCACCTTAAACTCGTTACCCTTCTCGTGCTCGCGGATGGCTATCTCAGCCAACTCCTTCGTCGTTGCCTTTGGTGCTCCTGATGGTGTGAAGCCACTGAGACCGATGGAATCTCCGTTTTTAATCATTGACGCTGCTTCAGCAGCAGTGATTGTAGTGTACATAAATTATCCTTTAATCTTTTAAGCTCAAAAAATCGTGTGCAAAGTTACAAAAACGAGAGCAAACGACAAAATAAATTCATTTATTTTTGCTTTGCCGAGTGAATAATAACTTATCTAAAGTTACAAAATAATGCTGAAATAGAAAAGCATTTTTGGATGATTAACGCGGTTCAGCCCATAAATAAAGGCATTTGAGCGCAAAACGAGGAAAAATCGCAAAGTGGCAATAAGCAAACCGAGGCGGATTGCGGAACGAATTAGGTTTCTTATTCGTAACCCGATTGGGCTATGGTCGAAAGTTAAACTTTCTTAACGACCTGCGCAATTCGTGACATATCACGGTAGTTCAAACTGCTTTAACACTTCCCGTTCCAACTTCCGAAATTTGCCGTGATTTGCGTAGCAATTTATTCCCAGAAAGGTATTACTTTTGCAGCCCGAATTTTAAAAAGGAATTAGAAGATGAGTAGAAGCACTTTTTCGGTATTGTTCTATGCGAACAAGAGTAAGGTAAAGTACGGCATCGTGCCAGTAATGGGCAGAATCACCATCAACGGAACACAGGGCGATGGCTTGCAGGCTAACGTTACGGCACAGGTGATAGTAGATGAGAAACGTTTTCTCTTCCTGCGCATAAACGGCACACCTATAGCTCAATGGTTTAAGGAGCAGTTCGGAATCAATCAGGAACATAAAAGAACGTTGAAGCTATAAAAGAATTGTCTCCCTCTAAACACGGAGAGGGAGACAACCATTTAACCAAGTCTTTGAGCAGCGATGCGTCTTTGTTCTCTTGACTCATCAAGCATTTGTTTTGTTTGCTTGTTCATATACCAGTTTACACCCACCTTGACAATGCCCCATGCAATCAGGTAATAGAATGCCACTGAGAAACTGAAGAAATACCACAGCACAAGTGCCAGCAGGCATGTCCACGTGACGTAGCCCTTGATTTTGTCGTTTTTCTCTACAGCAGCCACCTCTTCCGCATCTACGGGGGTGCTGTAGGCATCATGCTCGCCAAGGCCATCCATCATATAGTAGTGGGTCTGCCCCTTGTAGCCATAGTAAACGAACCAGAAAGGCACCATGACGTTGCGGCCGTCATGTTTCAGGTCGTATGACGAAGATACACTGAAATTCTTGATTTCCTGACCGTTCAGCTGGTTTTTGGCAGCCTGCTCTGCAAACTGCCCTACAAGCTCATCGCCGTATTTATTCCACACTACGTTTGAGTCTGCATTAAAGAATAGCACCTGGGTATCCTTCTCTTCATTCAATACCGAGGGGTCAAAGGGTTTGGAGTCCTGCACGTGGTAGGGGAATGTGGATGCAAACTCACGCAGTTCCTGCGGTATGTCATCGTCCTCGTGCGCCAGGCAGAGAAACGCGAAGTTTCCCTGTGACGTACCGCTTGTCGGGCGAAACCTCTTCACCTTCTTCTCCTTCAGGCGGTCGCCGCTGAGGTTGGTGCCTATCTCCGTCGCCTCGTATGCCACGTCGCACGACCACGAGGACTGGTACCTGCCTTCATACAGGTACATCGGGAGATATGTCTTTACGAGGCTACCGGGGGCAATGCACTCGAAGATGTCCTTCGGCACATAGTCGGTATTGACGAGGCGGTCAATGAGCGACTGGCTGAAAGCCTCCTCGTCCTTCTTGAAGGGGATGATGCGCTCAGGTACTGGCACGCTCTTCTCCTCAAACAGGGGGTTGAGGTGATTCTGTCCGCATTTCGGGCAGCGGATTTCACCTACGAACGGACCGGGCTGGGAAAGCGGATAGCCGCAATTCTTACACTGGAATGTCTTAAGAACTAATTCTGCCATAACAAATAGATTTTAATAAAATTAGTGAATATGTTTAAGTTTTTCTTTGCGATCTTCGATATAACCAAGTAATTCCTCCGCATTTCTTAGTTGATCCTCTTTTGTTCCTTCAAAGAGTGATGACTCCAGAGCATCAATTGTACTTCTTATATTGTATTCTATGTCGCGAATTGAGGGGTGAGAATTTACGGGACTATATCGCATAGCATCATAGCATCTCTGTACTTTCTTTCTGACTGTTGGATCCGCAGTTTTGTTTATTAATGGACGTATACTTTCCGCTGTATTGCAGATATCTTCTTTTATTGCAGAACGCTGTTCCATACGATTGTTAGTGTGGTCATTAGCCATAACATTTGCAAAGAAAACGAACAGGAATATAGCACACATGACAGACTGTACTATCAACGGCCATGCAATACTTTCCTGTTGTCCGTATGTAGCATAAGCGATAAAGCCAAGACCAACAAATAATTCTAGAAGGAAATAGTATATTGATTGTGACCATAGAGTATAGTTTAACACTTCACGCTGTGTCTTAGTAGTAAACAGTGGTGTAAGCAATACGAAGATATAGGCAAAGTGTATAAATCCATAAGAGATCCATACGGAGGCGCTATTATCTGCGCCCCTCAGTATGAAGAACAATACATTAAATAGTATTAGAAATAATAGCCCTAATACAATAGAGAGAACCATTCTTTTCATAACTTATCCTAATAGTTTATTCATTACTTCCTTTTTCGCTGCATCATATTCTGATTGCTCAATCAAGCCCATGTCAAGCATCTTTTTCAGTTTTGCGAGCTTTTCTGTAGGGTCTTCTGCAGGAGTTGTATTTGTACCAGTATTATTCCCTCCCACTCCGAAACGGCTGTTTCCACCAGTTGGCTGCTGCGGCTGCTGTACTGGTTGCTGCGGCTGGGTAAATACCGAACGGGCAATGTCGCCCACAACGCTGCCGGCAGCCATACCCATTCCAAGCCCCGCACCGGCACTTGCTATGCCACCGGCACCCGGGTTGTTGGCTATGTCGCGCAGGATATTCATTCCCTGTATGGCCTGGAATGCCGTTCCCTGATGTTTGAAGCCGGCGGCCTCTCCGCGCGCTTCGTCAAGCTTTATACGGTTGGGGTCGTCCTTGGGAACCTTGATGGACTCAATGGCGAAGTTGACCAGCTCCACGCCATAGTCGTCAAACACCTCCGCCATATACCTTGATACCTCCTCGCTGATTTCCTTTCGGCGGGAGCAATTACGTATTACCTCATCCTCGGACTTCTGGAAATACTCACCTATCGCGCTTTCTATCTTTTCCATGAACTGGCTTTTGAACCAATTGTCCATGTCCTGAGGATAGAATACGGGATTTGCATCAATGACCCCCATCAGTTTAGAGAGGAAACGGATTTCGTCAACTATCTGCACCTTGTATCCGCCATATCCCTGTAAGGTCAGTGCAATGGAATAGACAGGGTCAACCACCTCCTGACTCGATCCCCACCCTATTTCCCTGCTGATAGCCTTTCGGATGTAGAAAATCTTGCAAGGGAAGGTGCTTATTCCACCACTAAGTACATTACGAAAGCGACTAAGGAAAGGGATATTATCCGTTTTCAGTTGATGAGCGCCCTCGCCCAGTGTCCCGATGTATTCAGCGTTGTCAAAGAACACTGCCTCATAACCCGGATAGACCGTAACTGTCGAATTTGTGTTGAAGTCTTCTTCCGGTTGTTTCCAGACTAAAGCATCACCATGTGCCGTATTATCAATACGGTCAACATAGTGTTTTTGTCCGCCGCTATATGCGACTTCATTTGGATTTTTTCTAAATAGACTCATACCGTTATGTTTTTAGATTGTTAATTATTCTACGCTGTCGTCACCACCATCGAAGTCACTGCCGACATCGGTCATGTCACCACCAGCATCCATATCATCGGTTCCCGACTCAAAATCATCGGCTGCAGCATCCATGTCATCGGTGTCTGACTCTACATCCTCACTATCTCTGTAAGCATCTGAGTCAGTGTCCCAACCATCGGTGCCATAGCCGCCACTTTCACCTGTGCCGCCTTCGTAATCGTCATCATTTGAGTCGTAGTCTTCATCTTTCTGATTATCTCTCACATCCCATTCACCGAACTTTTCATCTTCTTCTTCAGAATCATCTTTTGTTGTGTCCCAGGTGCCAAAGTCATCTTCTTCATCAGAATCATCTTCTGAATTATCTGTTTCATCCTCAGGCTCTCCGCTGTCTAAATTCTCGTCAGGCTTGCCTTCTTCGTCTGACTCTTTCTCTTCTTCTGATTCGTTAGTTTCTTCGTTTTCTTTATTTTCTCCTTCATCCTCTATTTCCGGCGGCACCTGAGTATCCGACTTATCCTGACCGAAGGTGGCGAGCTTGTAATCGAGGTCATCACGCTGTTGCCATAGGTCGTCAGCCCGCTTGGTCCAGTATTTCTGTTCGTCCACGTTACGACTCCATTCTATGTCGCTTTTAGCTCTATTATACGCCTGGTCAACCCTTTGAAATTCTTTTTGTAACTGGTTGTACTCCTCATTATCAGAAAAGTCTTTCATGCTGTGTTTAGGTGTCTTTGTTATTAGCGTTTAAACATCATTGGAACCAATATCTTAATCATGACGTAACATATTGCGATAGTCAAGATTATGAATACACCATATACACCTGCAAACAATCCGGCAATGCATATAACAAGTGTTATCGATGCTGTCATCACTTTATCCATGATAGCCGTTGACTTGTCTATCATCTTTGGATAAACCAACCATACCGCAAAAGCCAATAAAGCCAAGAAACCTATAAGAAGCAAAACAGACATGAGGTTGTTGTCTTCTACCTCGTGTGAAATGGACTGAAATACCATTACGATTATTCCCATTATCACACCTGCAGTTACTCCGACGTATGCACTTGAGATTGCATAAAATTTTGTTTCGAGAACCTTCTCTGTTTCCCTAAGGGTTTTGATAGACTTGAATGTTTCTACCACGTTTTTGTACATTTCTGTGATACTCATAGTTTTTAAGTTTTAATTGTTTGTTTATAAATTATTTATTGATAGTCTCGCTCTATAGAGCTTTTAATATCCGCCTCTCGCATCCTCAACATAGTATCATATTTCAGTTTCCTCCAGAAATGCACTTTTACGCAACTGCGCAATTCTGGGCTAAAAGGCTCATCGTTCAGTTCTGCTTTTATCAATGACGTAAACTTTGAGAAGGTTTTCTTCACAGGTTCAGGATCCTTAGTATTCGTCCCGACATATTCACGGAATATCCTCCTTGCAACCTCACGTGCCAAAAGCCGCCTGTCATAGTTACAGCACTTCTGGCAACAAGGTGCGAAGGCACACTCAGGGTATGGCCTTAGCTTTTCCTGTTTGTCATTCCAATAAGTCGTTAGCTGTTTTATCCCATCGTCAGAGAGCGATATGCTAATCTGATTATCAAGACGATAGTCTGGGGTGATTATCTCCTCAGGCTCATCCAAACGGTTAAAGAACAAGAATGCCTCGCCTGGCTTGAGTTTGGCGAGCCTTGATGCCTGAACTTCATTCATGCTTGTAGAATTGGCAAGAATCTCCTTGTCTTGCCCTTCAACCAAGCGGAAAGCGACCTTGATGTCTGTTAATGCCACGATGTCAATGCCGACTTTACGTGGTGACTGGTCTGCTATGGCTATACCCACTCCGTATGAGCGTATCTCTGCCAACATACGCTTTACCAGTCCTTGGGCTATGGCACTCGGATTGGCAGACCCCTCTCCTACGTTGGTGTCAGCATCAAGCAGCACATGGGCTTCTTCTAATAGGATAAAGTTTCGCAATCCTCCTTCACCTATGTAGTTGGCATTCACGTAAGCAAGGATGGAGAGAAGCAGCAGGGCGATAATAAGGGCTTTCTGCTCACTATTCTCTATGGCAGCCAATTCTATAATTGTAGGCTTTGACAGTATATCCTCAATGGGAATGGAATAATAGTTGTCAAATAGGTTCACAAGGCTTTTCAGCCTCACTATACCTGCTCGACCTATATTCTTAGCATCTCCTGTATAGCCTATCTCGTCGAATGTATCTTGGAAACACTTGATGAAGTCTGTTATATTGAATGTCTTGCCCTTATTGTCAGTCGTATAGGAGTCGAGCCACCTGAAGTCAGAGTAGCAGTTGTTTATGGTATCCTCAAAAATCTTGTCAAGCGGTGTTGACATAGAGACACCTGCAGCGAAAGCTGTCTTTAGCGTTGATTTGTATGTTTCCAATCGTACATTCTTTGGTGGTACAAAGGGATTGAATACGAAAGGAGAGATAAAGTTCTTTCCAGGAGTAAACACCTGTAGCTCAGGAATGCTCTGAACCAGTGCCCGATACTCGTTCTTCGCAGGCTCAATGACAAGGAAAGGTATATGGTGATCCTTCCATAGACGGTCAAGAAGTCCTACGGAGAAGGTCGTCTTGCCTGAGCCAGGTGTGCCAACGACGAGCATGTGCTTGGCAAGGTCTTTAAGAGTAAAACCTATTGAGTTTGCCGATGAAGATTTCAATTTCCCAATCTCAATATCACCGGCGTTGATTAGGTTCTGCGAATATGTCTTACTTGTTTTCTCTGTCTCATTGACATTCAATCCTGCATTTACCTTGTCATCGCCTATGGGCAAGCGGAAGAATGAGGCAGCTTCCTCAGCCGTTACAATAAATGGGAACCTGTATAGGGCATTACTTACATATCCACTGCTCCAAATGGACGTGTTTCTATTACTGCCCCTGAGCAACATGTCACTCACCACCCATGGCTGCGGATAGAGCATCTCCTGTGATGAACAGACTTCCTCACACGGCAAGTTGACAATCTGTAAGTTCGGAGCTTCCTGCTGAGTAGAGTTGAGTTGACCTAACACACGGGTAGCAACAGCACTCAACGACTGCATCCCACCATATATAATAATGTTATATTGGAAGAGCGGTCTGTTCTTATTGTCAGAATAGTATTTGTATAATAGGCTTACCCGCTCCGCATTCGTAAAACTGACATTGCCCACTTGTCGGTCACTGATACCCTGACTTAGCATGTTTACGCTCTGGTTGAGGCGATTCAGTTCCGTGAGTTCCTCATTATTATAATAGGTAGGAATGAGCTGAAAGGACACTGCACACCCGGGATGCATGATAAGGATATTCGCTATGCGGCTCAAATCCTGATAGTCAGTAGGCAGCTTGTCGTATGCATAGCAGGCAGGCATGTAGCTGTTCTGGAGGTCTTCTAGCCGTTCTTCCTTGACGATTGCCTGGACACCGCCGCCTGTAGCCGCCTTGAATATACCGTAATAGTCAGCGAATGAGCACTCGTCATATTCATATCTTCCGCTGTCAAGCGTTGCCTTCATGAGTCCGAGCAGCACCTGGAGCGTCTTGTCTGCCTGTTCTTGTTTCCTGTGTATGCTTCGCAATATAAGGAACAAATGTATCTTTGCCTTGTAGGGTTGATTAACGACAGCCTCGTTAACCCAACTCAATTCCAAAGCGATGTCCGTATTCTGACCCGACTGCTTGAACAGCTCTTTGTATTGTTGGTAAACCTCATTTAGCAGGTTTGCCATATCCTGAGCATAGTGCTCTATGTGTTTTTGCTGTCTATTATTATCAGACAGTGTGGAGATATGGGGAATTGACCTGATGGTCAAAATCCTCATGCCTATGTATTCTCCACTGTTAATTTGTATGACATCCATTACTTTTATGCTGCGCCATCATTAGCCAGTGTTCCCCTTGCTGGACACAATCTACCACTTGCGATACGGCATAAAAGAAAAGACGTGGGAACCGTCCTGCTGCCCGTCCCACATCCAAAGGCTCTCGCATTGCCCGATATTGACTGAACGAGCAACGCTGATAGCCCACGCCGACATGAATATAGTAATCCCTGAACACGACAATGCACACTTGTGACAGTGTGAATATCGGTAAAGGAATGCGTATAAACACATCCCGAGGACATCTACCGTTGCCTTGCTCTGACAATATCGTTCGAATTTGCGAGATTCTTGGATGTCAAAGACAAGACGCTTGAAGACGCCTTTTTAATATGTCGTGATTCCTGTCCTACCCACCCAATGCCCGCCTTGTTGCAGCGGCATCGCCTCACATGGCTCGGCGTGGACTGTCTCTTGCTGTGAGTGTCGGACACGTCCGACTATACACATTGGCGCAAGACCACAGAAATCGGGTGTAAAATTACAAAAATCTCTTGATAATACCGCCATTTTTGCAAAAAAACTAATAAAAAAGTTGCATTATTTAAGAAAATATGCTATCTTTGCCCACGAAAGTAAGAAGATTCTCGGATAAGACAGTCCGAAATCTGCGAGTAAACGAGCGTCATGAAAGCGTACTTTCAAATGACCGAGCGTGAGCAGATTATCTAATCAAACGATAACAGAACCCGTCGGCATCCCGTAGATCTGCTGGCGGGTCACCTTTTTATTTTATAGACAGCCATGAGCAATCAGAAGCCACGCACGATATAGGAACTATCATGTGATTGTGGAGGATATGTTTGAGAGTGGATTATTTAAGAAGATTCCTATTGCTATTCCCTTCCAATACTTGCATCTGCTGAATGGCAATCTGATTGAGTTTCACTAATCTCTCACCTTGTGGAATTCCTTCATTGATAAGCACGGCATTGATATTCTCCATATTCGACAGGCATATCAGTTCGTTTATGGTGGCATAGTCGCGTATATTGCCTTTTAGGTCGGGATTCGATTCTCGCCATTGCTTGGCTGTCATACCAAACATCGCAACATTCAAGACATCGGCTTCCTCAGCATAGATGATGCTTGCCTGTGCAGCGGTTATTTTTTCAGGTATAAGATGGCTCTTAATAGCATCAGTATGTATATGGTAGTTGATTTTTGAAAGTTCTCTTTTGGCAGTCCACCCTAATAGTTTCTGTTCTTCCTCCTTTAACCGTTGGAATTCTTCTATAAGATAGAGTTTGAAAGTCACACTAATTGCAGTCCCAAACTCAAAGGCAATATCCTTGAAAGCGTATGTACCTCCATAACGTCCTTTCCTGACTATGATGCCGATGGCGTTTGTTTTCTCAATCCATTCACTCACGCTCATCACGAAACTTGGCAAACCTGCCTGCATTCTAAAGTGGTCAAATTCGACCACTTTAAAATTGGGATTGTGTATCATCTCCCAAGTTCCCAGAAACTCTATAGTATAGCGAGTGCGAATCCAGTTCTTGATGATGTCTGCTGCACGGCTTTCGCTTTGCTTGCCGTTAGCCATATCGGTGAGCGATATGTAGTCTTTGTCGTTATAAGACAAGACTGTTATTTCAGTATTTTGGACGGTAATCTTTGCCATTGGTTCGTTAATACGCTTTTTCCACTGTGGCACCTGTGTAGTAGTGTTTCAGTATGTCGGTGTATGCTATGCCTTTGGCACCCATCACGGCGGCACCTATCTGGCACAGTCCTACGCCGTGGCCCCATCCCTTGCCGTTGATGATGAAGCGTTGCGGGTAGCCGTCGCTGTCGTTGTCCTTGGTGAGCACGGTGAAGGCGGAGCTATAGAGGTGCGTCTTGCTCAGTGCCTTGCGTATCTCCAGTTCCTTGCCTATGGTGAAGGTCTTTTTCTCGCCCACTATCTTGAGCATGGAGATACGTCCGCTATTGCCTTTTTCCACTATCTCGAGGTTCTTGATGCGTCCGAAGTCTATCTTGAGTTTCTCGCTGATGAGTGCCGACAGCTCTTGCTGTGTGTAGGTGATGAGCCAGTCGTGGAAGTCAACGGTCTCCTGGTCGTAGTCGTTGAGCACCTCGGAGAGTATGCGCTTGTCCTGCGTGTTGCAGTATGGGTCGGGCACGCTGACAAGGTACGGCTTGCTGATGTTCTCCCAGCAGTACTTGTATTCCTCAGTCATGCCGCCGCAGCACTTAGAGAAACGTGCGTCGCATATCTCGCCTTCGTAGGCAAGCACCTGTCCGCGTGTCGCCTTCACCGCTTCCTTCACGTGGGGGTTGACGGCATTGGTGATGCCTTGGTATCGCTGACAGTGGTCGTCGGCACACACGTCGAAGATAGTGTGGTCCTCGCGGTCATACCAGCGTATGAGCATGTCGTCTTTCTTTATGAACGAGAAGAAGCCGTCGTTCTTGTCCTTCAGCTGCTGACGGCGCTCCATCTGTGCCAACAGCCATGAGCGGCTTATCACGGAGTGTGCCTTGAGCAGTTCCAGACTCGACGTTGCCGACATCTCGCTTGATATCACGCTCTCAAGGTATTTCTCTACGGGCAGTTCGTTGATGGCACATATCTTGTCTTCCTCCACTACCAGCCTCAGTGCGCCAGAGAAGGTCTGTGTCTGCTTGCGCTCCCAATGGAAGTTTACGCCTATTATCACGTCTTGCAACGTGAACGAGTTGTCGCCTGCCTTAGGTAGGAATATCAGTTCGCGGTACTGCACGTCGCGCCACATGATGGTGCCCTCGGAGAATGTCACCACTTGTTCGCCTGTTATCTCCTCGCCCTTGGCGGTGTATGTGCCGTTGAGGCTGAAGTGCAGTTCGCTGGCGCTCACTATGCCCACCTTCACGTCTGGCTGTGCAGAGAGTTTCTGCAAGTGTTTCTCGCTTCCGTTAACGTTCCCGTTCTCGTTGGCGATAATCTCCACCAGCTCTTTCGCCTCGCTTGTGGTGATGCTCACCTCTTGCAGTATCGCCGTAGCTGTGTCGGCATCGAGGCGGTTATAGTCCTCTTCGCGTGGTGTTATGATGAGTCCTGCCATGTCTATGGCACCCGGACTTATCATCATGTCGGGGTAACAGTCAGGACGGTGTTTCTTGCGAGGGAACACGAGGGTGATGTATTCCTCGTCCTGTTTCCATGCCACGATGTTCATCATCGGCTCTTCCTTCTCCTTGGCGTTCGTCTGCTTCATGGCTCTGTAGAGGCGACGGAACATCTTGCGTCCTGTCTCGCTGTAGCGTGAGCGTATGGCAAATACCGGCACCACGTACTCCGTTATCAGTCCGATGCCCTCGCCGTCGGCATTCTCCGTTATTATCTGCATGGTGCGCACGAGGCGTTGCCAGTCGTTCTGTATGGGTACTATGCCCGATGTACCTGCCTGCAGGTGCAGATGGTCGGGTGCCGATGCTCCGCACTTTGCGCCGTTGTAGAACACCATCAGTTTCTGGTGTTGGCTCAGCAGTAGGTGTATGTCGGTGAAGTGGTCGTATATGTTCTGCGGCTCATGCTGTAACGACGGTATGGTGAAGTGTTGCGGCAGGATAGGGAAGGGGTTGACCAATATCTCGAGTGTCTGCTCGCCTCCCTTGGCAAAGAGCGGCTTTACTATCTGCTGCTCCGGGCGGTTCTGGCTGCAGAGGAAGCATGGGCGCTTCGTCAGCGATGCCTTGTCTATCTTGGCTCCTGTCGATACTATGCGCGACGGGTTGAACTGTGCCATCAGTCCGCCCAGCTGTTTCGTCTGCACATGCTGTAGGTCGTTATAGCGTTGGCGCACCTCCTCCCATCGCTCCAGCTGGCGGTTGAAGAAGCGTTGCAGCGAGTCCGACGACTCCGTTTGCAGCACTCCGGCGATGGTCTGCTGGCGTGCCTTCAGCTCCATGGTGCGCAGTCGGTCCTTATACAGGTTGTTGGCGTTCACTTTCTCTATGCTCAGCTCGGCGTCGCTGTTGCCGCCCCATCGCCTGCACAGGTACAGTTCTTCGTATATCCTGCCTATGCGGAAGTGTCGGCTGAATGCCAGTCCCAGGGCATAATCCTCGCCGTAGCTGGTGTTAGGGAAGCCTATCTCGCGTACCAGTGGGGTGAAGAAGGCACGTGGTGCTCCCAGTCCGTTGATGCGCAGGGCGTTGTTGGGACCGTTCTCGTCTGTCCACTCCTTATGGTCTATGATGCCTGGCGGCAGGGTGTTGAGCTCGAAGTCGCACATCCTGTACGCTCCTATCACCATCGCCGCCTTCTGTCGGTAGAAGCAATCCACTATCTTCTGCAACGTCGTGGTGCCGCTGTACAGGTCGTCAGAGTCCAGCTGCACGGCAAACCTGCCGCAGTGGTCGCTGTTGATAGCCTCGTTCCAGCATCCGCCTATGCCGAGGTCTGTCCTCTCCGGGATGATGTGCACCAGCTTGTCGGGGTTCTCCTCTGCCAGTCTGTTCAGTATCTCCGTGGTGCCGTCGGTGGAGTGGTTGTCCACTACTATGACGTTGTATTTGAATGCCGGCGTCTGGCTCAGCGCGCTGTTCACCGCGTCGGCTATGGTCTTTTCGCGGTTGTACACAGGTATCACCACCGATGCCTCCACGCTGAATGTCTGTTCGTTGAAGTCGGGCTCCAGCCTTACCGACGTATCTACTTTGGCTCCCACCTGCTCCAAGTGCTCCGTCACGGCGTGCTCCATCTCTATCTGCACGCTGCGGTTGCGTGGGTCCACGTAGTCAAACTGCTTCTCGCCGCTCTTGCGGTTGTCCAGTTCTATCTCCGTATAGAGGTATTCGTTGAGGTGGAACACCTCGCCGTATCTCTGCAGGTAAAGCCTCAGGGCATACAGTGCCGCGTATGCGTAGTCGTTCTTCTGCTGCTTCACGAAGTCCTTCACGTAGCTTGTGCGTATCAGCAGCAGCTGTCCGAAGTCGAAGTCATCGCGTAGCGAGCCCTCTTGACAGTCTATTAGTGGGTGCTTGACTAAAGTGCCGTTCCCGTTAGCGTTATAATGGTCGGCATACACCATCACCGCCGCCGTCTCCTTTGCCGTGCGCACCAGTCTTTCCAGTGCTCCCTGTCCCAATGTGGCAGGTGTGGTCTTCTGCGACAGCAGTATATACTCCGCCGTTGCTTCGTCGGCTATCCTGCGCAGCGTCGCCATCTGTTGCACGGGCTGTCGCTCCAGCAGGGTGATGTTCTTCACCAGTCGTTCCCTTCGCAGAGCCTCCACCGTGCTCTCCAGTTGCTTTGCCTCTTCGCAAGGCCAGAATATGTCAATCTTTTGTATCATAAAGCCATTTCATGTAAGTCCTTATCGCCAGCTCCACCATCTTCACGCATGGTCGCTTCTTGTAGTATTCGTCAGTCCTCGCCTCGGGTGTAGGGTCTGTGCTGACAACATTTTTTTCGTTTTCGTCGGCGCTTGCGTCGTTTCTTGCTCTGGCAAGCGTAGCACTTTCGTGCGTCCGATTACGTAGCGAAGCGTTTCGTACGTAGTTTTTCAGCAGTTCCCTGCATATCAGCGAGCCTGTCTGTTCCTTGAACATCGCCGCCAGTTGCTGCACCGCCTTATAGTTCTGCGCCTTCACCTCCTGGTCGGGTTCCTCTGTGGCTATCTCCAGTCCTGCCAGCATAAACATGCCCGATGCCGTGCCGCACGTCTCGCGCATCCTGCCTATGCCTCCGCCGAACGATGCCGCCATCCTCGCCATTAGTCCCTCCGGCACTTCGTACCAGTCGGCAAACGCCAGCGTCACCGCCTGCGAACAGTTATACCCCTGCTTGAACAGGGCGATGCCTTTCGCCACCCTGCGCTCCGTCTCCTCCCGCCAGTCTGTCGGTGTATGCTTGTTGTGATGTATCATTTTATGTGCAAAGGTACGAAATAAATCCTAATAAACCACCACTTTGTGTTCTTTATTGATATAAATTCCCTTCTTCGGCTCTGTCACCCTCCTTCCCGTGAGGTCATGATACCCTTGCACCTGCGGACTCTTGAGCCTTTCAACTTCCGAACCACGAATAGCAGCAATCCCTGTCTCGCCCTTCACCACCTCGAATGTCACCGCTACGGGGTAGTGGTCGCCCAGCGGCTTGCCGTCATAGCGGTATCCCTCCCTGTCGCACTCGTAGGCTATAGGCTTCACCCCCGTGCCGCCAGTGGGGTTAACGTACATTATCTTGTCGAGCGTCTCGTCGCCCTCGCCTATCTCCACCCACGCATCGCCCACCGTTGCCTTGCCGGTGGCGCTTATCTTGTCTGTGAACAACTCCCTTATAGGGTCGCGGTCATAGAGCGAGTTCATGTCGCCCACCACTATTATGGGGCGCTCGTCGAGTTTCTCTGTTATCTCTTCGCACAGCTGTTGCCACTGTCCTTTGCGCGCCTCACGGTCTCCAGCGACATCGTCGCCCTCATCCTCAGCATCCATGTGCATGTTATACACCACTATCTCCGTGCCTCCTGCCAACGTCAGCTCATAACGACGGAACCCCTTCGTCACCATGCCGTCCCATGCGTGGTCCATCCTTCCGTAGTAGTCCTCCCACGCCGTGCGCTTAGAAAAGTCCGTTAACGTTCTCACCGCCGCCATCAGTCCGTCGCACGCAAAGCGGAAGTTCGGGTTGGTGAAGTCATAATCCTCCACGTTCACACCTCCGCTCCACTCGTCGAGAGCATATTCGTCAGTGAGGTGCGTCGCCAGTTCCTCGTGGTAGTTGAAGTCCTCCTGCATCATCACCATGTCGTACCCCTTCTTCGCCAGATACTCACTTATGCGCACGCTTCCCTCGCTGCCCGGTCCGTCAGGGTTCACGTCCCTGCCAAGCACGTTCAGCGGCAGACCGTCAACGTTCAGCGTCGCTATGGTAAACGTCTCCTGCGCCTCCGCCATCGCGGCAAGCATCGTGATGATTATCGTGAAAAACTTTCTCATACCTTGTGCAAAGGTACTGAAAAATATACAAAAACAGATATATTTACAACTTTTTTATTACCTTTGCAGGCAGAATGAATAAGGATAAGCTTTACATGCAAAGGGCGATAGACCTGAGCATAGACAACGTAAGGAACGGTGGCGGACCATTCGGCGCCGTCATCGTCAGAGAGGGCGAAGTGATAGCCGAGGGCACTAACCGTGTGACGGCAAACCTCGACCCTACAGCCCACGCAGAGGTGATGGCGATACGCCGCGCCTGTCAGCAGGTGAAGGACTTCCGCCTCAAGGGCTGCACCATATACACCTCGTGCGAGCCCTGCCCCATGTGCCTCAGCGCCATATACTGGGCAGGCATCGACAGAATATGCTACGCCAACACGAAGGAGGATGCCGATGCCATAGGCTTCGGCGACGACTTTATCTACAAAGAGCTGGACCTCCCAATGGACAGCCGCACCATCCCCGCCCAGCAACTGATGCACGCAGAGGCGCTGCAGGCATTCCGCGAGTGGGAGGAGAAGGAAGATAAGGTAGAATACTGAGGATTTTTGTTTTATGGCACAACGTCAGAAAACGGTGGCTTTTGCTTACACCCTGCTTTCTGAAAACTCCCGTGCCAGCCTCTCCTTTTAGATGTTAACGAACCTTAAAACGAGGCACGGAGCGCCTGTTACCCTGCCCAAAGCAGCCCTTTTCCTTTGCAAAAGCTATGCTTTAGGCATGGAAAAGCATAGCTTTTAGCAGGTAAAAGCTTAGCTTCTGCACGCGGAAGCACGGCATCCGCGCGTGGAAACAATGCTTCCGCAGGCAGAAATGCGGCATCTTTCAACCCTAAATCTTGTAACATATTGTATTTCAATGCGTTGAAAAAACACAGAAATACTCCCGAATTTAAGCCCAAAACTGTGTTCCCTCAATTTTTTCGCACTCTCAAGCATCGGCAAAAAGTCAAAGTGAAAGCAAAGCGCCGCTTTTCGTGACAGAGTGAATCAGACCACCGAAAGGTATATACAAATTACTGACGGCACGAGAAAAATAATCTTTTTGTGCTGTTTTTATGCCTTATACCACCCTATTCGTCTGCTGATCAAGCAGAGGTTGT
>JAFVBX010000066.1 GCA_017479675.1 Prevotella sp. | reverse complement strand
TGGAACGCCTACTTCACTATACTTGGAAGCACAAGCTGTTGCCTTTGGGTGAACTGAGAACTACCGACGGCAGACTGTTGGAGGTGGTGTCGCCAGGTCTGTATAACGACAGCGATGCCGGTCCCGACTTCTTCAATGCCAAGGTGAAGGTTGACGGCATGTTGTGGGTAGGCAACGTAGAACTCCACATAAAGGCAAGCGACTGGTACAGGCACCATCACGACAAGGATGCGGCATACGACAGCGTGGTGCTCCACGTGGTGCAGCAGGCAGATATGCCCGTTACCAACAGCAAGGGGCAGACACTCACCACCCTCGAACTGCCAATAGCCGAGAGCCTGCGCACGGACTATGCCTCGCTAATCAACTCCGACCGCTATCCTCCATGCTATGAGGCGATAGGCGACCTGCCTGCGCTGAAGGTGCATAGTTGGATGAGCACCCTGCAAGTGGAGCGCTTGCAACAGAAGACGGATGCCCTCGTAAGGCGAGTGCAGCAGACAAAGGGTTCGTGGGAGGATGCCTACTTCGTGACCTTGGCACGCAACTTCGGCTTCGGCATCAACGGCGAGGCTTTCGAGACATGGGCAAAGGCGATGCCCATGAGTCATGTGGCACACCATCGTGATGACCTCTTTCAGGTGGAAGCGTTCTTCATCGGAATGGCAGGACTGCTCGACAGGGTGGAAGAAAGATACGCCAAGGAGTTTGCGTACTTGCAGCATAAGTTCTCGCTCACGCCGATAGACACTATGCTATGGCGCTATCTGCGCACACGTCCGCAGAACTTCCCCCACGTGCGCATCATGCAACTGGCACGGATGTACCACGAAGGGCGCACCTCACTCAGCAAACTTCTGGAGTGCAGGACGGCGAAAGACATCGCCACCTTATATAATATAAAAGGTGCGAAGCTCGACCTGCTCATCATCAACACGGTGGTGCCAGCCGTATTCGCCTACGGCAGATACCACGCCAAGGAGGAATATGAGAACCGTGCCTTCGACCTGCTCGAAGCCGTTAAGGCAGAGGACAACAACATAGTGCGTATGTGGCAGGAGTGCGGACTCGACGTAAAGACAGCTGGCGACTCGCAAGCCCTCATACAACTGAAGAAAGAATACTGCGACAAGAAAGAGTGCCTGCGCTGTCGCTTCGGCTATGAATTCTTGTCGGGTGAACACAAGAACCGCTTCCTAAGTGACAAATTAACAAATTAACAAATTAACAAATTAACGAATTGACAAGTTTTCTTAACTCTTAACTTCAATATATGGTACTAAACTACATCTTTGTGGCATTCTTCGTGATTGCCTTCGTAATAGGATTGTTTCGTCTGGTGGTGCTGGGCGATGCAGAGGTGTTTCCTGCTATGATGAACTCCACCTTCGCCTCATCAAAGACAGCCTTCGAGATTTCCCTCGGACTTACTGGCGTTCTCTCACTGTGGCTGGGTGTGATGAAGATCGGTGAGAAGGGCGGTGTGGTCAACGTTATAGCACGACTGCTGTCACCTGTATTCACCAAACTGTTTCCCGATATTCCCAAGGGACATCCCGTAACAGGCAGCATCTTCATGAACATTGCCGCTAACATGCTGGGACTTGATAATGCCGCGACACCTCTCGGACTGAAGGCGATGGAGCAGATGCAGGAGCTTAACAAAACTAAAGACACTGCAACAAACCCGATGATAATGTTCCTTGTGCTCAACACCTCAGGACTGACGCTCATACCCGTCAGCATCATGGTCTATCGTGCACAGATGGGAGCGGCACAGCCCACCGACATCTTCATCCCTATCTTGCTTGCCACCTTCTTTGCCACGCTTGCAGGCATCATCTTCACCTGCCTTTACCAGCGCATCAACCTTTTTAACAAGACTCTCCTGCTTACTCTCGGCGGTATGTGTGTTGCCGTAGGAGCTATCATCTGGGGTTTCTCGCAGATGGACAAAGAGACGATGGACACCGTTTCCACCTCCACTGCCAACATCCTGCTGATGACCATTATAGTAGGCTTCATCGTTGCCGCAGTAAGAAAAAAGGTCAACGTCTATGATGCCTTCATCGAGGGAGCCAAAGAAGGTTTCCAGACGGCAGTAAGAATCATCCCGTACCTTGTTGCCATTCTCGTTGGAATCGGTGTTTTTCGTGCATCAGGGGCTATGGATGCACTTATCGACGGCATACGTTGGGGAGTAACCGCCTGCGGATTTGATGCCAGCTGGGTAGAAGCTTTGCCTACAGCTCTCATGAAGCCTCTCTCTGGCAGTGGAGCACGAGGTATGATGGTTGACGCTATGACCACCTACGGTGCCGACTCCTTCGTCGGCAGACTGGCATGTATCTTCCAAGGCAGCACGGACACCACGTTCTACATCCTCGCCGTCTCTTTCGGCAGTGTAGGCATACGCCACACCCGCCATGCCGTAGCCTGCGGTCTGCTCGCCGACCTTGCCGGAGTCCTTTCCGCCATCGCTATCGCCTACCTCTTCTTCGGCTAACGCCTCAAGCGCAAGCGGAGCAATCAGACTATGGCTACTACATTAAAAAATTATGATAATTCTCTGGTGTAATCACGTGTGTCGATGCAACAGGGTATGCCTCCATAAATGATTTTGGGAAAGAAGTGGAACCTTTCTTGGGGTTCCATTTCATTTCAAAGGCGGTCATAAATCCGTCTGCCTCCTCTATATAGTCTATTTCCTGCTGGCTTCTCGTACGCCAGAAATACATATTACAATAGTGTCCATTGTAATGGTTATATTTCATGCGTTCTGAAATGAAGAAATTCTCCCATAGCGCCCCCACATCATTACGTATTCCCAATGGAGCGAACTGTTGTATTACAGCATTACGTATGCCATTATCATAGAAATATATCTTTTTGGCTTTCTTCAACTCATTGCGCAAGTTACGACTAAGTCCGTTCAGGCGAAACACTATGAAGCACTTTTCCAGAAGTTCTACGTATCTCTCCACCGTCTTACTATCCGTACCCACAGTTTGCGCCAACTCGTTATATGACACTTCTGAGCCCACTTGAAAAGCCAAAGCCCGAAGCAACCTGTCCAAGACATCAGGCTTACGTAGATTTTCAGAAATCAGAATGTCTTTGTAAAGATAGCTATCCATAAGCATGTTTAGAATACTCTTGGGCTCTTCATCTTGATTAAGGACATCGGGATATGAACCATAAATCAATCTCGTCTCAAGCAATTTCAAAACATCTATGTAACCTTTTGTCTTGTATATTTCCTCTGTTGATATAGGAAACATCTGATACTCATATTTTCTTCCTGTCAACGGCTCATTCAACCTGTTGCGCAATTCAAATGCGGACGAGCCCGTAGCTATCACCTGCACGTCAGGCATATTATCGACCATGAGTTTTATCGTCAGTCCCACATTGTCAACTTTCTGCGCCTCATCTATTACAATCAACTTATTTGTCCCGACCAACATCTTCAAATCCTCAAGGTTTCGTTTCGTCAGAGCCGACACAGTACTAGGCTCGTCGCAGTTCAGGTACAGAACTTTTTCTCTTTGTTCGCTTATTATCTCCTTTAACAATGTAGTCTTCCCTACCTGACGTGCGCCAAGCAGTATTATTGCCTTATGTCTAAAACTTCTGTCTTGAATTAATTGTTGCAGTATCCTCTTAAACATTGTTCTTTTCGTTTTTGCGTCCGCTGCAAAGTTAATCATTTCTTTTATTTCTGCCAAGCAAAAAGAAACTTTTTTGGATTATAATCCGAAAATTACATTACTTTTTTGGATTACAATCCCGAAATTCTATATATCTTTCGGGATTACGTTCCCAAAATTACAACAAAAACAAAGCGGAGGGGCTTCACAGCTCCTCCGCTTTTGTCTATAATGCACTTATTATTTTCTTAAATTCATCAAGCGAACGTACCACCACCTTTGGGAAATCATAGCGACTCAATTCTGCGAAATGACGGTCATTGCTCACTATGCATGTAGCACCTGAAGTTATTGCGCAGTCAACAAATTTATTGTCATCATAGTCTGTCGTAATCAGGTTGAAGCGGAATGACGGGTTTACATGTTCCACATTGGGAGATTCCATCAACTCCATCATTACCGTGTTGGCAATGATGTTGTTATATCGTCTTGACAATATTTCGTGATACTCAAAGAGTATCTCATTTGTTACACAGAGTTTATACTTGCAATCACGAAATGCAAGCCAGACATCATTATTATAAGACCCTGGCATAATAACGTTTACAAGGCAGTTCGTATCAAGGACAATCTTCATCAGTATGGCGTCCTTTCATGCTTACATGCCCACTCATCCAGTGTCTGCTGGGTAACATTGTTTTCTTTTTGGAATTGAAGTAATTCCCTGTCAAGTTTCTGCTGGTAGAATTTGAGCAGGATGCCCTGTAATTCCTCTTGTTCTTGCTCTGTGTCTATGTACGACATAAGGCTAAGAACATTCAATTGTGCAGGATTTAATTGTGTTGTTACCATTTTCTTACTTTCTAATTTCCAGTGCAAAGATACTACTTTTACCGAAAAGCACAAAATAAATTTTGCGCTTTTTGTCGATATATGCAAAATATCAGAGGTTTTGTTACAAAAACAAAGCGGAGGGGCTTCACAGCTCCTCCGCTCTTACTATAAAAACATTGTGTTGCCGAAGCAACCTTATTGCTTATGAACAATATTTATCTGTTTGCAATGTACTATCGAACTTGAAATCAGAATTGATAACCTACGTTAACCATGAAGTTGCGGTTCTTGTAGTATCCGTCAGAGTCCTTAACCTGCTCAAGCAGACCGAACTCGTAAGCAATGCCTACATAGTAATGCTTAGCGAGAGTTACACCCAGACCCAACTGCAAGCCCATGTCGAAACGCTTTGTGTCGTCGTAGTCATACCATTTCTTATCGCTTTCGTAAGTTCTACCATTATAATATTCCTCCCACTTGTCCTTACCATGCAAGCCGTATGCGAGATATGGACCAAAGTTGAACTGAAGCTGGTTAGCATCGTTGAAGTTGTAACGGTAAGAAGCGAGGATAGGTATTTCCAGATAACCAATGTTTACTTTCTCCTTATCATTCCCTTCTTCTACTTTATATCCTTTCACTGTATAGTAGAGTCCAGACTGAACATAGAAACTCTCCATGATTGGAAAATCTACAGCTACACCAACATTAAAGCCTGCACGAGATTTGAGGTCGTCATCGTACTTTAGCGACATAGAAGAAACATTCAGACCGCCACGAATACCGAAAGTCACTGGCAGGTCCGCCTTCTCTGTAGAGAAGAATGATGATGAACTACTGCTTGCACGCTGTGCAGATGCTGTGAGTGCAATAACTGCACATGCTAATGTCATAAAAAACTTTTTCATAACTAATGTGATTTTTAGTGAATAAATATTTTATCTACTGATTATAATTACAGGTTAAAGTCCATGCGCCATACGTTGTAGTATCTGTCTTTTGAGCCACGCTGAGAAACAAAGAATATGCTCTTGCCGTCTGGGCTCCATACTGGTGACAGGTCGTTACCTGGGTGATATGTCAACTGGGTAAGTTGTGTGCCATCGGTACGTACAACGAAGATGTCCGTATTGTCCAAGCCCTCTTTCTCAGACTTGCTGCTACCCGTAACGAGGAGCCACTTCCCATCGGGTGACAACTGAGGTGACGTATAACTCTTTCCTGGAGTTCCGAGTATCAGCTCTTCCACACCAGTCTGGAAGTTTATTCGCCATATCTCACTCTCTTTCTTATCCGTGAAGCGTGCACAGTACACACTGTTGTTGTCATTAGGAATAGGACATGCTGTCATACCGCGTGAATAGTTTGAGAACAGGTTGGTCTTTCTGTCATAGCTCCACAGGCTGTAGCTTGCCATGCCTTCACCACGATGGAAGTATATAGTGTTGCCGTCTTGAGTCAGCACACCACCCATGTCGTTGTCTGTTCCGTTAGAAATCTGCTTTACTAC
>JAFVBX010000065.1 GCA_017479675.1 Prevotella sp. | reverse complement strand
TAAGCCATCAGCTATAGGCTGGAGTGAGATGAGCGGCGGCTATCCGAAGCGTTTCGCAGAGTACGGCTCACACTCTTCATCAGGCGTTGCAGTAAGCACCGAAGGCCGCAAGACTTTCTTTGATGCTTATGACTCAAAGGAAGGCGACGTATATGTAAACCGTCGCAACGAGTCCAACAACCCTATACTGACGGCAGAGGAGGCTGCAGTGCCTACGCTGAAGGCAGTTATGGGACAGGACGACGACTGGCAGCCGACACTCCTCACCGAGCAGGCACCAGTTCCTGCTAACGTAGCAGTATCAGGCAGCACCATCACATGGGAAGACAGCCCTTACGCTCTGCTCTATGCAGTATGCAAGGACGGTAAGGTCATCGACTTCACCACTGAGAGCAGCTACATTCCTACCGAGAACGGCACCTACTCAGTACGTGCAGCCAACGAGATGGGCGGTTTGAGCGCAGCTTCACTCACCGTAGAGGTGACAGATGCTTCTGCAATAGCTAACGTCATCGGTAATGCTGACGCTGACGGAAACGCCGTTCCAGTGAAGGTTATCAAGAATGGCAAACTCTACATCGGCACCTTCAACATTGCAGGTCAGCGTGTAAAGTAATTGTCTAAAAATACCCTAAATAAACTAAAAAGTGACACAGTGTTTCGCTGTGTCACTTTTTTTTTGTACCTTTGCCCCGATGATAAGATACTACATAGCTATAATAGCGGCACTCTTCATCAGTGTCCAGACTACCTATGCCAAGGATGAGTTCTCACCCCTTGAGCAACAGCAGATAAGCATAGAGACGCCTGGGCTGTTCAGCAAGTCGAGTGCTTTCCAGATAGATTTCACCAATATGGATGCCTCACAGTATTCCTTCCCGCTTCCAGTGGGCAAGGCAGAGGCATCGTCGCCTGGTACCATAGAGATAGAGACCAAGAAGGGTGATGCCGTGAAGGCAATGTTTGACGGCACGGTGCGCCTCTCGCGTCATAACCCCAACTACGGCAATGTCGTCGTGGTGCGTCACACCAACGGACTGGAGACGGTCTATGCCTTCAATGCGCAGAACCTTGTCAAGAGCGGTGACCGCGTCAAGGCTGGTCAGACTCTTGCCATAGTGGGTGAGCGTCCGTTGCTCTTCAGCATCATGGTGGATGGCAACCGTATCAACCCCAGCACCATCATCGACGTCAAGTCGCACAACCTGCGCAAGCAGATACTCACCTTTAGCAAGGAGGCAGGTAAGGTCACCGTAAAGGCAAAATATACACCGCAACAGTTACAGGAACGTGCCGAGAAGGCGCAGACTATGAGCCTTGACAGCAACGACCCTTTCAAGGGAAACAATGTGTATCGCCTCAACCTCGACTTGATAAAGAACTGGCACTATCCGCTTGACGGCTCTCACGTCATCAGCGGCTATGGCGGCAAGCGCAGAAACCACTCGGGTGTTGACATCAAGAACGGTCCTGGCACAAAGGTATATGCTGCCTTCGACGGTAAGGTGGTGCAGTCGGGTGTGTTCTCTGGTTACGGCAAGTGTATCACCATACGCCATGCCTTCGGACTGGAAACGCGCTACAGCCATAACTCCAAGAACCTTGTCAACGTGGGCGACATGGTGAAGGCAGGACAGGTTATCGCCATAGTGGGCAGGACAGGGCGTGCCACAACGGAGCATGTACACTTTGAGACGCGTATTGCTGGCAAGGCTTTCAACCCGGAATACGTGTTCGATAATAATAAGAACCAGTTACATCACGGCACCTTGCAGTTTAAGAAGAACGGCGGCGTGACGAGGCTGAAATGAATTAGTAATTAGCAATTAATAGTTATGAAGAGCAAAGTTTTCATATTGTCACTGGCATCTGTACTGGCACTTTCATCATGCAGTACTACTGGAGGCGGTGCCATGACGGGCGCAATGTTCGGAGGTATCATAGGTTCGTGCATAGGCGGCATAGGTGGCGGTCCTCGCGGCAGCGACATCGGCACGCTGGTTGGCATGGCAGTAGGTGCAGGCACTGGTGCAGCGATAGGTGCAGCAGCCGAGAAAGAGGAGCGTGCGCAGTTTGAGGCTCACCGCGATGCCATATACCAGGGTAGGGAATACCCTGTTCGTAACGGTAACGAAGAACGCCAGACTCCCACGGCAGACACTGGCTATTCTGCCGACCCTGTGTATGACGACGTGATAACGATGGATGCCGACACTACCGTCAGTGAGACTGTTGACACTATTGCCGAGGTGCAGGCAGCCCCCATACTTATCTCCAATGCCCACTTCATCAACAATGCAGGCACTACCCATATTGACAAGGGCGAACTGGTGAAGGTATCGTTCGAGATGCGCAATGCTTCCGATAAGAGCCTCTACAACGTGGTGCCCCTCATACAGGAGACGACGGGCAACAAGCATCTGCTCATATCTCCCTCCACACTCATAGAGCGAATCCCCGTGAGAGGTGCGTTGCGCTATACGGCATACATCAGTGCCGAGAGGTCGCTGAAGACAGGCACCGCCCACTTCAAGCTCTCCGTAACGTCAGCCAACCAGGTAATCAGCAACACCATAGAGTTTGACGTTCCGTTGAACTAAGTTTACGGTTTACAGTTTACGGTTTACTACAGTTTATAGATAGTAATTTATGAAACAAAAATATATTTTATTTGCTTTCGCTATTGCATGTCTTGCTTCTTGCACAGATAATAAGAGTGGCGACCTCAAGGAGACGGATGCGCGCATTGACTCCCTGCAGAAAGTCATCGAGCAGAAGGATAACGAAATCAACGACGTCATGGCAACCTTCAACGAGATACAGGAGGGCTTCCGTCTCATAGAACAGGCAGAGAACACCGTGACGCTCATGAAGACCGGCGAGCAGGTCAACAAGTCAGAACAGATACGCATGAGCATACGCAGCATACAGCAGAGTATGCAGCACAACCGCGACCTTATAGCACGCTTGCAGCAACAGGTGCGTGAGGGAAGCACGCGCTCCGAGCAACTGCGCCGCACCATCAGCAACTTTGTGCAGCAGCTTGATGAGAAGAACAAGGCTCTCCAAACGCTGCAAGCCGAACTGGAGCAGAAGGACATACACATCGCTGAGCTCGACAAGACCGTTGCCGACCTCAGCTCCGACCTCGGAGAGATGAAGGAGGAGAGCGAGCACAAGCAGCAGACCATCGACTCGCAGGACAAACAACTCAACAC
>JAFVBX010000064.1 GCA_017479675.1 Prevotella sp. | reverse complement strand
CGACTCAGTAATGACGTTCGACGGCAAACGCCTTCACGCCTACAAGAAAGTCAACCCCACCACACGCAAGGTGTACCAGCAGACCAAGAACAGCGAGGGACTGAACATCGAAAACATCTATCTCGACAACATAGTCTATATAGCCGTCTATGACGGAGGCAGGAAAATCTTCGGACAAAACATCGAAAAAATAGAGTTTAAGGGCACCGTACCCGATTCTTACCTTGAGCAAGCTATCCTTTCAGATGTCGTTATTGACGGCTTCGACAAGAATGGAGTACGCTTTGTGGCTATACTCTCCGTGCCCAATTCTTCCACTAACTACAAGATTAACATCTTCGTCTCCCCGACAGGCAAAAAGACTCTCTCGCTATGAGGTACCCGCAACTTGACAACAACGCCGTCATGGCACAAGTAAGGGAACTGGCAGAGAAAAAGAAAGTATTCAGGAACCGCAACCTTACGTCACAAGGCATTGCCGATGAGATAGGCATTTCGCGCTCCACCCTCTCCACCATCATCAACAGGGAGCTGAGCATGTCGTTTACCGAATACATCAGCAGGCTGCGCCTTGACTATGCCCACCAGCTGATGCAGCACAACAAAGATAACCTGTCTTTGGAGCAGATATCCTTTCTCTCCGGCTTCTCCTGCCCTTCTTCGTTCTACAGGCAGCACAGAAAGATATACGGCACGACACCTTCCGTGGAGATGGCAAACAAAAAGTAAACCATAAACTTAAAACATAATGAGCACAACAGATTTTCCGTTTTCAGGCGAACGCTTTGCCGACATACAGATGCTGAGGTACCAGCTGCCCGGCTTTGACGAACTGACGGCAAAGCAGAAGACGTATATATACTACCTCGCCGAGGCAACCCTGTGGGGCAGAGACATCATCTTCGACCAGTGGGGCAAGTACAACCTGCGTATTAGAAAGACGCTCGAAGCTATACATAATAATAGGTACGCGCACAAAGACAACAGCACGCTGACCGAGGACGACAAGGCTTTCATGGAGTATCTCAAGAGGGTGTGGTTCTCAAACGGCATCTACCACCACTACGGTTGCGAGAAGTTCAAGCCCGCCTTCAGTCAGGAGTTCTTCAGGCAGTTGCTCAACGAAACGCCATCAGAATCACTCCCTATGCCGAAGGAAGATATTGTCAGGACGCTGTGTCCTGTCATCTTCGACGACAAAGTGCTGCCCAAGCGCGTAAACAAGGCGAAAGGCGTTGACCTGATCAAGACGTCGGCATGCAACTTCTATGAAGGGGTGACACAAGAGGAAGTAGAGAAATACTATGCCGCAAAGAAGGGTGACGACCCTACCCCACCATCATACGGTCTCAACTCTACGTTGGTAAAAAGAGACGGCGAACTGACAGAGGAAACATGGTATGCCGAAGGCAAGTATGGCAAGACCATAAAAAAGATTATCCACTACCTCAGCAAAGCAGCGGAATATGCTGAAAATGAGCAACAAAAGAAAGTCATCTCTCTGCTTGTTGACTATTATAAAACAGGTAACCTGCACACCTTCGATGAATACTCCATAGAGTGGTTGAAAGAGCTCGACGGTCGCATAGACTTCATCAACGGTTTCATCGAAGTGTATGGCGACCCTCTGGGCTTCAAGGCTTCATGGGAAGGCATTGTGGAATACAAGGACCTCGAAGCAAGCAAGCGCACCCAGACCATCAGCCAGAACGCTCAGTGGTTTGAGGACCATTCGCCCGTTGACCCTCGTTTCCGCAAGCCACACGTCAAGGGCGTTGTCGCCAATGCCATCTGTGGTGCCATGCTGGGAGGCGACGAATACCCCTCTACCGCCATCGGCATCAACCTTCCTAACGCCGACTGGATAAGGGCGCAGCACGGCTCCAAGTCTGTCACCATCACCAATTTCACCTCCGCCTACAACAAGGCTGCTAAGGGCAGCGGATTCCTTGAGGAGTTTGCCATTGATGAAGATACCGTGAAGATGATCAGGAAGTACGGCGACAAGTGCGACGACCTGCATACCGACCTGCACGAGTGTCTCGGTCACGGCTCAGGACAGTTACTGCCTGGTGTCAGCCCTGATGCCTTGAAGGCTTACGGCAATACCATCGAAGAGGCACGTGCCGACCTCTTCGGTCTGTACTACATCGCCGACGCAAAACTGGTAGAACTTGGCTTGACACCTGACAGCGAGGCTTACAAGTCAAACTACTACACATACATCATGAACGGCATGATGACGCAGAACGTACGCATCAAACTGGGCGACAACATAGAGGAAGCCCACATGCGCAACAGGGCGCTGATAGCCAACTGGTGCTACGAAAAAGGAAAGGAAGACGAAGGAACGCCCGTAATAGAGCTTATAAAGCGCGACGGCAAGACCTTCATGCGCATCAACGACTACGAGGCGCTTCGCCGACTCTTTGCCACCCTCCTTGCCGAGATACAGCGCATCAAGTCCGAGGGCGACTACGAGGCAGCACAGCACTTGGTGGAGACCTACGCGGTAAAGATAAACCCTGAGCTGCACAAGGAGGTGCTTGCACGCTATGAGAAACTCAACATAGCGCCATACAAGGGATTCCTCAACCCCAAGATGGTGCCCGTCATCGGTGCCGACGGCGAGATAACCGACATACAGCTTGACTTCTCCGAATCCATGACAGAGCAGATGCTCCGCTATTCGAGGGACTATAGCGTGGAATGAACATCGAAGAACAACATAAAGAGATCAAGCTGTCCTTCCGCCTGCTGATGAACGGAGTGACTGCTCAGTCCTTGCGTGAGAAGGGTTTGGACTACCACCTCAACTGGGGTGTCAACCTGCTCCATCTGCATGACATGGCGAAGGAGTACAAAGACTCTGCCGAGCTGGCGTCGCTGCTTTGGAAAGACGACATCAGAGAATGTAAAATACTCGCCGCCATGCTCATGCCGCCAGAGGCTTTCCCCTGTGAACAGGCTATGCAGTGGATAGAAGGCACCCACACACAGGAGATTGCCGAGATAGCCTCAAAATATCTCTACAGCAAACTGCCCTACGCAAAGGAACTCGCCCTAAAACTACTTAGTTTCCCCCTAAACGGGGGGAATATAGGGGGGCTTCTTCATGCCTACTGCATCCTTGGTGCGCTCACCAACCTGTCAGCAGAAGATAATCCTTTTTCTGATGAGGAGAAAGCCTTTATCACATCTCAAGCAAACGCAGTCATTGAGGACACTTCCCTCCCCATCGGCTTGCGCCATGCAGCCCGCAACGTACT
>JAFVBX010000063.1 GCA_017479675.1 Prevotella sp. | reverse complement strand
TTCAACTGCTGTTGCCTCGCCTGCGAAGTCGATGTCGATAGCGTCGCCTGCATTTGCCTGGAGATATGCCTTACCTGCTGGGATTGTAACAGAAGAAGCAACCTTCTTGAACTTCTTGGCAGTCTTTGAGTAAGCGTAGATATTGTCGCCGCCTGTTATTGTGCCGTCAGAAGCAAGGAGGAGGTTTGTGATTGCACTTGCACTTTCAGCTATCTCTATGTCATAGCTGCCTGCTGTGCCCTTGATGAGGAGAGCCGTGCCTGCTGGAACCTGAGCAACTGCCGCTGTCGTAGCAGATGTAGCGCTTACTGCTGTTACTGCGTAAGCAGTGATGTCACCGTCGATTGTAGAGAAGTCGAGATCGTTCTCTGTTACGTATGTCAGTACGCCGTCCTCTGGAATTGTGATGGTCTCGGTAGCTGACTTCACTTCAAAACCGCCGAAGTAGCGGTCACTGCCAGGACCTGTTACATATACTGTTCCTGCCGCAGGGATAAGGATAGATGCTGTAGTCTGACCATCTGGAATAAGTCCGTATGTATCATCGTTTGCAGCATTACCTACCTTAAAGTGACGAGTGTCCTTATTTGGATTCTCAACATAGAATGTTATCAGGCAAGCATCAGCAACCTTGAATGCAATGTAGTCAGTGTTGTTCTTCAGACGCATTGAGTTAAGGTGTGAAGCACCGCCGAATGTGTTAGAACCCTTGTTTGTTGCAACAGTAAATTCCGCAGAAACAAATACTTTTCCTTCGTCATAAAGAGTATTTTTAGCAGGTTTCAGTGTACCATCTGCAGTTACGTTATCAGCAACGAAGACATATCCCTCAGATACAGCTACAAGGTCGTCAACTGTGCCTGCAACACCTGCGTCAACAGCTTTGAAGCTAACTACATTTGAAGCAACATCTTCAGCAACAGAGTTAGAAGCCTTTACGAGGAAGTAGAATGTGCCAACGGTTGCGGTAGATGGCTGATAGGTTGCAGCTGTTGCACCGTCAATTGCCTGTGCATTTGTTCCCTCTGCATCATCACAGCTATACCACTGGAGAGTTGGTTCAGGAACGCCTGCTGTTACGTTAGCAGTAGCCGTAACTTCTGCACCTGTTCTTACGAGAGTAGACGAAATTGAAGCTTCCACCTCCGGAGCTTCTTCTGTTACAACATTTACAGCTACGATGTCAGAAGTAACTTCACCATTACCATCACTTACAACTACATAGTAATAAGTAGTACCTGTGCTTTCAGTAGAAGGAGTATAGGTTGATGCCGTTGCAGTAGCAATTGCCTCTGGATTTGTACCTTCAGCATCTTCGCAAGTGTACCACTGGTAAGCTAATTCACCTGCAGACGCTGTAGCAACAACAGAAAGAGCAGATGCTTCACCATTTAACTGATAGGTAGCACCAACTGGCTGTGTTGCGATTGTTGGTTTGTCAGAAGAAACAGCCTTGGTTACTGTTATTGAAGAAGCATAGAAACGTAATGTTCCAAACACCATGTAATAACCAGCAGCACCATTTTCTACAGTCAAAGTTGCAGGACTGTTTGAAGAAGAAATATCTTCTGAATCCAATGCTCCTGTTGGTGCCATACTGTTTGGATCTGTCAAAACTTCTGTAGTCGTACCCAGATAATAGATTGACACTGTCATGTCGCTACTATTACGAGCTACTTCTACTGAAATGTCAGAAGCATCTGCTACCTTGAATACGAAAGCACTCTTCTTGGAAGAGTTACCAATCTTCAGACCATTTGCATCCTGATCAAGGTTATTACCATTTGACCACAACATGATACGCGTGTTCGTGTCATAGATTACTGCATTCTTGGTCTTAGATGTTCCCCAATCGTAATATCCAGTATCACCAGTCTTGAAACTCGTGGTACCTGTAGGGAAAGCATTCAAAGATGCTTCCGCTGCCTGTGCTCCCGTAACTATCGCTACGAAAAGCATAATTAATGTAAGTAGTTTTTTCATAACTGAAATTAATTAAAAATTAAACATAGTTTGTTTGTTGATTTGTTCTTTATATTATTGTTTTTGTTTTTTCATCAAACCAATGTAACGAAAAGCCTTTTATATCAGCATTTGCTCCAATTTCCCCGTCAGAAGAAAAATCATTAGCAATGTTCGTATTGTCATTTTTATTGTCTCTACATAGAGAATATAGGACGTAGTTGACATTTTTATTTAGTCCTTCTCCTATGAGCTTACTGACAGCTTTTAATCTGTTGGTCAGTTTTGCCTTTTCGTAGTTTACAATTAAATGTATGAAGTATCTCAAAACTTCTTTTTCGTCTCTATCCTCCTTAGGATTGGCTAACTTCAGAAAATCTTTTCTAAAAGCATTCAGTTCTGGATAATTACATTTAAACTCTATCAGACAGATGCGGTTAAATTCTTCATCGTGAATGACGAGGTCGAAATTACCAGACTGACCTCCAGTCTTCATTATCTTGGGCATGTCTTTTTTAGGGAACTTGTAACTTCCTTCCGTTGGAGTTTCAATAGAGAAGAACATTTTACCACCAGCACAATGCTTCTGAAGCACATTAACAAAGGCATAACGTAGTTCTTGTTCACTTACACGAGTAATGTTAGCCGCACTATAATTACGACAGGTCGAATACTGAGGGAAGATTTGAGCAACAGAGGTATTGCCTATCTCATGGGCAACCTCCTTATTGCTATACATCTTTTGTACAGTATCAAACGCTTCTGCGATTATTGTGTCGATTATGTTTTTGAGTTCTTTTGTTGTCACTCTTGTCTTACTTCTTTACGCTTACGCGCGTACTATTATATATATTGTAGTCTGTCCGTTAGGGAACAGGCTGGGAGTTTCTTTGGCTCTCCCTACGCTCACGGGCAGGGAGAGCATACATAATGGAATCTGGGATTATACCCCGTTAGCGAGTATTTCTTTTGCTTATCCACTATTGTCTAATTTGTCAATAAAACATTTGGAAAGCTCTCGAAGTAAAAAGGTGATTTGATGGGAATTTCGCACCAGGATACAAAAAGAGCGTGAAACTGAACTCCAAATCTCCACTCTGAGGTCCTGAGAAAACCTGAACAAAAAAGATACGGATACAATCAGCCCACGCCATAGCGCGAACCGTTAATACTCCATCTTGTTTTGTTCTTTGAAATTTCTCAGGTTTCAGAGCACAAGATAGAAGCACAACGCTTCATTTTTACCAATATGTCAAGGTGGGGACGCATCCCCACGCGCTCTTGGTTGACGGCACTCTTGCGAGCACTCTACACCAATCTGCGATGCAAAGTTACGAAAAATCTGATTAAGTGAGAAGAAAAAGAAGGATTTTTTTTCTCGAACGTGAAGATTTTATTCAATAAGCGAGCAAAAAACCAAATTTTTTTTGAGTTTTTTCGAGCGAGAGTAACTAAAAGCTCTCTAAAAGCCCTCTTGTGCCACTTTGTCTTTGCGAAGTGTCATTTTGGCAATGATGCAAGGGTAGGCACGTTTGTTGTGTTATAGGAAAGCGAATAAAGATAAACAACATTCGTTTAACAAACAAAAAAATTAGGAGGTATTGATTATGTTACCAGTAATGTTTAAGAACAGTTGGTTCCCAACAGTATTTGACGATTTCCTGAACACAGATTTCATGCCTCGTGCCAATGCTACGGCACCTGCAGTGAACGTGAAAGAGAGCAAGACTGACTATACGATGGAGATAGCGGCTCCAGGCATCAAGAAGGAGTTCTGCCGCGTCAACATCAATAACGACGGAAACCTCAGCGTGGTAATAGAGAACAAGGTGGAGCACAAGCATGAGGACAAGGACCACCACTACCTGCGCCGCGAGTTCTCACACTCCAACTACGAGCAGAACTACAGCCTGCCCGACGACGTGGAGAAGGACAAGATTTCTGCCAAGGTGGAGGACGGCATACTGACCATCACCATGCCGAAGGCTGCAAAGCCCGAGACGACGGCAAAGTCTATCGAGGTGTTCTAAAAACGACATACGAAAGATAATAGTTAGTAGATAGACGAGGGGGCTTGACGGACGTTTTTCCGTCAGGCTCCCTTTTTTTTGTGCGCTTTTTCTTGCTCCTGTCAATATAAATTTGTATTTTTGCAGACAGAACAGGAACAACGATAACTAAAACGATAAAAACAATGTACGACAAGGAAAGAGGACTTTACATAGCTCATTGCGCCAACGGACCTTTGAGCATAGTAGGTAAGATGGCTAACCGCCACGGACTGATAGCAGGTGCTACGGGTACGGGTAAGACGGTGTCGCTGCAAGTGATGGCTGAATCTTTCTGCCAGGCAGGCGTGCCCTGCTTCATGGCACACATGAAGGGCGACCTCAGTGGCATATCGCAGGCTGGCAAGATGAGTGGTTTCATAGAGAAAAGGATGCCAGAGTTTGGCATCCAGAACCCAGAATTCCAGCCCTGTCCCGTCAGGTTCTTCGATGTATATGGCGAGCAGGGACACCCCATGCGCGCCACTATCTCGCAGATGGGACCGCAGTTGCTCTCGCGCCTCATGGGACTTAATGAGACGCAGGACGGCGTGCTCAACATAGTGTTCCGCATTGCCGACGACCTTGCACGCGAGAACCCCAACATGCTGTTGCTCGACCTGAAGGATCTCCGCGCCATGCTCGACTACGTTTCATAGCACGCCAAGGAATATACCACCAAGTACGGCAACGTGTCTTCAGCCTCCGTTGGAGCCATACAGCGCGCCCTGTTGCAGTTGGAGAACCAAGGCGCAGACAAGTTCTTCGGTGAGCCATCCTTCGACATCTACGACCTTATGCAGACGGAGCAGGGCAAGGGCGTGATGAACGTCCTCGCTGCCGACAAACTGATGATGCAGCCTAAGCTGTACTCCACCTTCCTCCTGTGGCTGTTGAGCGAGCTGTACTCTACGTTGCCAGAGGTTGGCGACATGGACAAACCCAAGCTCGTGTTCTTCTTCGATGAGGCTCACATGCTCTTCGAAGGCACCAGCAAGGCGCTGCTCGACAAGATAGAACAGGTTATCCGCCTCATTCGCTCAAAGGGCGTGGGTATATACTTCATCACCCAGAGCCCTACGGACATACCAGAGAACATCCTCGGACAGCTGGGTAACCGCGTGCAGCACGCCCTCCGTGCCTACACGCCGAAAGACCAGAAGGCGGTGAAGACTGCCGCTGACACCTTCCGCCCTAACCCTGACTTCAAGACAGACGAGGCGATAATGAACCTTGAGACGGGTGAAGCCCTCGTTAGCTTCCTCGACGAGAAGGGCGCGCCTGCCGTAGTGGAACGTGCTAAGATACTCTTCCCACTCTCGCAGATTGGCGCCATAACCGAGGGACAGCGCCTCGACATAATCCGTCAGAGCCTTATCTACGGCAAGTACGACACGCTGAAAGACCGTCAGAGTGCATACGAGGAGCTGCTTAACGTGAACGGGAACGTGAACGGGAACGAAGACGAAGAGGAAACCACGACAAAGAGCAAGAAGAAATCTTCAAAAGAGGACGATGAAGACACTGGTACGACGAAGAGGGGTACCAAGAAGCCTGGCATAATGAGTAAGGTGCTCAAAGCCATCATGACAGCCGTCACCTCCACCTTTGCCGCCATCCTCGGCACCTACGTGAGCAACAAGATTTCGGGTAAGACGACAAAGTCGCGCACCTCAACCAAGGAAAAGGTGGTGAAGAACGCCACAAGCGCCGCCACTCGCACCATCACCCGCGAGTTGTCGCGAGATATATTGGGTAACTTGAAGATATAAAAAAAGGCAGCCGATTGGCTGCCTTTTTTATTGTCGTTATTTCTACATACCGACATTTCGAAATGCCGAAATACTCTACACAAGATGCGAAATCAAATCCTCGCGCTCACCTGGCAGATAGTCTATCACTGGTATCTCCACCATGGTGTATGCCGCAGGCTGCTGTTTCATAGAGGCACGAGCCACGTTGACGAGCACCTGAGCGGTGAGGGCAGGGTTGTTTATCTTCATGTTGAACTCGAAGAGCTGGTTGTGCGTCTTGCCGCTCACGCCCTTGCGAGTGAGGTTCACGCCGTGACCAACGTCGTTGAGCGCATCCACGCTCTCCACCTGGAACACGTGTGTCTCGTCGTTTGCAAAGTAAGGATCAGCCTTGATAGCCTTCGTAACCTCTGCGAGGTCGGCACCCTCCTCCAACTCTACATATACCATGCGGCGGTGTATGCCCTCGCCGACAGGGATGGTCATGGACAGGGCGTCCTTCACGCCAGCCTTGGAACGTACGCAGACAGAGTGACCCATAGAGCGGCCGGGACCGAAGTTGGTGTATGACAAGCCCTTCGGAGCGAGTGACTGCATCAAGGTGCGCACTACCGAGTCAGAGCCCGGATCCCATCCTGCTGCTATGACGGCAACGGCGTTGTTGGCCTTACAGATAGGCATGAGCGCCTTGCGGTAGTCAACGATAGAGGTGTGGATGTCGAAAGAGTCAACGGTGTTGATGCCCTTGGCGAGTATCTTCTCGGCAAACTCCTGACAGGAACGGGTAGGCGTAGCGAGGATAGCCACGTCAACGTCCTTCAGCTCGTCGATGTCTTTGACAACCTCGTATGGAGTGAGTTCCAGAGGCTTGTTCTCTGCACCGTTGCGGCGTACTACGCCAGCAATCTCGAAATCTTCAGCTGCCTCGAGAGCCTCGATGGCAAACTTTCCAATGTTGCCGTAACCTACTACGGCTGCACGAATCTTTTTCATTTTTCTATCTTTTTGCAATGTTTTAGCCTAAAATCGTTTGCAAAATTACATAATAATTACGATTTAACCAAACATTTCGTCACTTTTTTATAGGAGTGGAGCATTTTTTAAGACAAGAAGAAATGATTCGGAAAAGTCAGAGTGTCACCCGAACGGCAGATTTCATGGCAAAACGTCATTTCAAAAAGTGCAAGCAAAAAACTCAAAATAGAGAGCAACGAAGGCGGTTTTCCAAGCAAAAAGCCGCAGAAGCTATGCTTCTACGTGCGGAAACTTAGCTTCCACGCGCGGAAGCTATGCTTTTATCACCTAAAAGCATAGCTATTACAAGGCAGAAGCATAGCTTTTCCTACCCAAAAGCATAGCTTTTCCACCCCTTTTCCGTGCTTTTTCTGTTGGAAATGAAACTCTTAAAAACACAACAGCTTGATTGTCAGCACAGTGCTAAAAATACGTGAGAATCGCGAATTTGATCGCCCATCCGACTTTGCTTGCAAAAATCGCAAGGAAATGCCGTTACGAAAAATCACTTTGTCACCCAAATCCCCATATATTTTTCTTTTTGCAAAATAAAAAAGGAGAAAAAATCCGTCGTGTTTGGAAAAGTTTCTGTAACTTTGTACCCACGATGAAGATAGCATACGACGCAAAGCGATATTACCACAACAGGACGGGGCTGGGCAACTACAGCCGCACGCTCGTCTCGTGTATGACGAGTCGGCATGAGGATGTCGAGGCGGTGCTCTATGACAGCAAGGCGATAGAACGCACGTTTCGCTTGGGCAGGAAGGCGGCAGAAGAGGGCTGCCAGCTGTTTCACGGACTGAGCAATGAACTGCCCCGTGATATTGTTAAGGCTGGAATACCGAGCATCGTGACCATGCACGACGTGGCGTGGCGCACGTTCCCCGATATGTACAAGCCTTGGGACCGCCTTATATACGACTGGAAATACGGATGGTCGGCGAAGCACGCTTCGCACGTGGTGTGCATCAGCGAATCGACAAAGCGCGATGTGATGCGTTACTACGGCGTGCCAGAGGAGCGTATATCGGTGATATATCAGCCGGTGCAGGAGGTGTTTTATACAACCCCACCCCCTGCCCTCCCAAAGGGAGGGAGCCCTCCCCCCTTGGGGGAGTTGGAGAGAGGTTTTCTTTTAACCGTCGGCTCCATCAACTCCAGGAAGAACCTTATGGGTATGGTGAAGGCACTGGAGATGATAGCTGAAGACGAGCGTCCGTTGCTCGTAGTGGTGGGCAACGGCAGGGAATACAGACGCAGAGTGGAGCAATACATCAGCGAACATCATCTACAAGAGTGGGTGCGCATAGAGAGCGACATCCACGATGCCGAGACGTTGCGGGCGCTCTATGCTAATGCGTTGTGCCTGCTGTACCCCTCGTTCTATGAAGGATTCGGCTTGCCAGTGGTAGAGGCGTCGCTGCAACGCTGCCCCGTGATAACGAGCAACGTAAGTTCTCTGCCCGAGGCGGCAGGTCCTGACAGCATACAGGTTGATCCGTCATCACCAGAGGAGATAGCCGAGGCACTGCACCGCCTGCTTACTGACGAGGCAGAGCGCCGTCAGCGTGGCGAGGCTGGATATAAATACTGCATGGAGCATTTCCATCCCGATGTGCTTACGGGGCAGATGTACGGTCTCTATGAGAAAATGTTAAGAGTTAAGAATTAAGAGTAAAGAAAGAATGAATTCGTTAATTCGAGATAAAGCTAAGGCACTGAAGGACGGTGATCAGGGTAAGGCGCAGTTTGTACGCTTTATCCTCAACGGATGTTTTTCTGCCTCGGTGCATTACATTGTATATTACCTATTGCAGTTGGCGATAGAGGTGAACACTGCGTATGCCACAGGCTACATAGTGAGTTTTCTCGTAAACTATTACACTACGTGCCGCTTCACCTTCCGTCAGCAGCCTACGTGGAAACATTTCGTGGGCTTCTCAGGTTCGCATGCCGTGAACTTCGGGCTCCACATAGTGCTCTTCTGGCTCTGCATGCAGGTGGGCATCCATCGCTTGGTGGCACCGTTCATAGTGATGGGCATCGCCATGCTCATACAGTTTACCATACTGCGATGGGTATTCAGGAAGTAACGCTTACCTCCTGAAAAGTAAAAAAAACTTATATTATCTGCGTCCGAAGAGGTCCTTGATACCGTCTAGGTCGAAGTTGAGTGAGAATCGCAAAGTCTGGTCAAGAGGATTAGACTGTGCGGTAGAGATGACGTAGGCGGCATCGAGGGTGAAGGCGCTCATGCGGAAGCCTGCACCGACGGTGAAGTATTTGCGGTTACCCTTTGACTGTGCCTCGTCGTGATAGCCGGCACGGAGCGAGAAACGGTCGTTATAGACGTATTCAGCGCCTATGCTCCACTGTATCTCTTCCAACTCTTCCTTGAAGCCGCCGGGAGCATCGGTAAAGCTGGAGAACATTCCGGCGATGGAACCTTTGCTGTAATATACTTCGTCGGCATAAGCCTCAAGGTTGCTGGAGTTGTCGGTGCCGTCGCCAACGGATGTCTCACCCTTTGCGTATGCCTCCTGATCTTGATCGATTGTAGGGTAGGTAGGCACAAGGAGTTTGTTGGCATCGGCAGCGATGGTGAAGCGGTTGTACTCGTTGATGGGAATCATGAGCGATGCACCCAAGCGCAGGTTGGTAGGCAGGAACTCGGAGCGGTTGCTGCCAGCAAATGTCATCTTGGAACCCATGTTGCGCAGGCTTAGACCTAAGCCGAGCTGGCACTCACGCTGCCCTATGTTGACATAGTTCTGGTAGTAGCAGGCGAGGTCAGCAGCAAAGGCTGTGGCTGCTGATGACTCCTCGGTGCGCGAGTAGCTTATGTCGGAGAGTAGGAAGCGCACTCCTGCCGCAAGTGAGAACTTCTCGCTGAGCATGAGTGAGTAGGCTGCATCGACAGACATCTCGTAGGGCTTGATGGACTGGCTGAGGTCGGCATTGCCGCTCTCGTCTGCAAAATACACCTCACCAAGTGAGAAATAGTGCAGCGAAGCAGAAATGGCGCTGTAGTCGCCAATGCGATAGTAGCCTGACATATAGGCGATGTTCATATCGTTGACGAGCTGGCGCAGCCACGGTGTGTAGCTCAGCTGCACTCCTGCACGTGATATGCAGAAGGGGTACTTGGCAGGGTTCCAGTACTGTGATGCCACGTCGGGGTCGGTGGCAGCACCTACGTCGCCCATACCGCCTGCTCGTGCGTCAGGCGCTATGTTGTTTGACACCATCGCCGTGTGGATGGGGTTGAACATGCTGGTCTTGGAGTCGGCAGCACTTACTCGTCCTGTTACGGCGAAAGTAACGACAATCGCCAAAGCTATGGCGAACTGTCGGTATGTTGATATTGCGAAATGTCGAGTCATATACTATTTGTTATTTCTAAACTCAAAACTTTTAACTCTTAACTAACGCACTGTGTGCGTGATTATTGCGCCACGATAAGTTTTTTGGTCTTCGTGGTATAGTTGATGCCGTCGCAGCTGATGCGTACGCGGTAGAGGTATAGTCCGTTGGAGAGTGACGATGAGTTCCACGTCAGGGCTGTCCTGCCTTCGGCGATGCCGAGAGCCTGGTGCCACGTGTTGGTCTGCACGAGGCGCCCTGTGGTGTCGAAGATGTCAATGTCTATCTCGGCATTGCTGCCCTGGAAGTCATGATAAATGTAGAAAGTACCCTGTCCGCTTACGGGATTTGGCGATATGAAGACATCGCCGACGCTGGGGCTGAGGGCAGTATCAACGTTGAAGCTGATGCTCTTTGACGACGGGTTGCCGAGGATGTCCCATGCACGAAGGCGCAAGGTATGGTAGCCTGCTGAGAGTGACGGAAGCACGTAGTAGGCTTCGCCGCCGGTGTAGCTGCCGCCGTCAAAGGTGAAGTAGTCGTTGAGGTTGTAGGTGAGAGATGTCTCTCCGTCGATGGTGAGTTCTATGTTGTGACCTATGGTGTTGCCCATGACGTCGAGTCCGTCGTGGTCGTAGAGGGTGGCGTTGAGGTAAGGTGTGGCGCCTACGGTGCCGCCGCTGACGAACGACGGTGTGTTAAGGTAGAGGTAGATGTCGGGACCTTCTCCGTCGTTCTCCACTTCTTCCTCGCCTGTGAAGACGATGCTTTGTGACTCGCCGAAGGCAGAGGTGCCGTTGTTAGTGTCGTGTGCATAGAGGGTGATGAGGCCTTCGCCGCCGTTGTCGATAATGTCGCTGCCTACTCGGAATGTTGTCTCGAAGGTTCCCTCGCTGGCTGTGGTAGAGCCTTTGTACAGGGTGCTGAGACGGTCGGAGTAGGTAAATTGTGACTCTCCGTCGTTATTGCGTGTGGTGACGTACTCGAGTGCGTCTTTCACTACCACGTTGACAGAGCCGTTGTAGTCGGTGAGAGGCTTGCCGTCGAAGGTCTCGACGTGACCTTTCACGTTGACTACGGCGTTGGCTTTTGCCTCTACATAGCTGTCTTCGCCGCTGTCGGCAGCATCGTTGACGTTGATATTGTCAATGACAAGGCGGTAACGCGGAACGGCAGGGCGCAGCGCAGGGTCGCCGAAGAGGTGGTACTGGTGTTTGTTGAGGGTGCGGTCGCGACCGTTCATCACTACCTGGTTCTTTGCCAGTCGCAAAGCCTCGCCTATGGTGACGGGCACGCCATTGTAGTCGGAGGTGAGGAGGTAGTCCATGAAAGAGTAGTCGAGAGCCTCGTTGTGGCTGGCATATACGGTGCGCAGGGTACCGATGAAGGCTATGGTGCCGCCGTTGCTGTTGAGCATGGCGGCGGTGCCGATGCTCTCTGCCGTTTGGTCAAAGGGCATCGTCTCGCATGCTGCGGTAAAGAAAATAGGATAACGGGTGCCTGTGAGTCCTTTGAAGTCGCTGAGAGTGAGGATGTTCTCGTGTGACAGTTGGACGGGTGAGGCATGACCGCCGTAGTTGATAACCAAGGCTCCGTCGGTAGAAAGGTAACGGAGGAGCTCGGCATTTACTGTAGGATAGCGGAAGCCTGTGGAGGTGGAGATACGCTCGTAGGCGTCGAGCATCACCTTGCGGACGTCGAAGCCCATCTCCTTGCTGATGATATTGTCGGCATTGGCGTCGATGGCTCTCATGTGGCTGCTGCCCGTAGAGCTGTCATCATCGCCCACGTAGGCGAGGGTAGTGGTCCAGGGACCGGAGGCACGCTGCTGCATATAGCGCTCTATCTTGTCCACCATCTGGGTGGCTTCGGCAAGGGAGGTGACGCAGAGACGTCCTACACCCATATTGAAGCGGAGGGATGCGGAGGCATTGCCAATGTTGACCGTCTGTCCGTCGGCAAGGATGGTGATGAAGTCGTCTATGCCTGACGATGCCGTGGTGGTCTCCGACTCCTCTGTCTCGTAGATGAGCAAGAGGTCGTCGGCGGAGTAGTTTGGCAGGGTGTTGAGACGGTTGTCCCACAGACAGCCGCCAAAGAGCAAGACGGACTGTGGCATGGAGGCAGACGAGCCGCCGGCACGGTCGTAGAACATCTTGAGGTAGCGGCGGTAAGCCGAAACATCGGGCGTGCCACTTGAGAATTCGTTGTAGAGCTCGTCGGCAGGCACAATATTGTATGTGAAGGTGTTGCCGAAGGAAGCCTCTTCCTTGACATGGAGCTCGCCGAGGCGCTTAGCCTGACTGTACCACTTCTGCGAGGTGGGTATGATGATAATCATGTCGGCAGAGGCATCGGCATGGTGGTTTTGGTTGGTTATGTTATGTACATATTCCGCCGCAGGATAGCTGGCAGCATTGAGTGACGCAATCTCGGCGGAGCCGTCGAAGGATGCAGAAATGTAGTCGAGACGCAGCGGACCGCCGGAGGTACATGCTACGGTGACGGGCAACAGGTAGTTGCCTGAAGCGTCTTTCTCACATTGGGCAAGTTGGGTGGCGTCGAAAGTAAAGATGGTTCCGAAGTCGCGTACACGTTCGTAGGTGGACGACATACCGGCGAAGGAATAGGTGTATGACTGCTCCTCGTCGATGGTGGTGACCTGTGCGCTGCTGGCTACGTTGGCGGTAAGGTTTACAGCCACTTCTGCCTCGGTGCTGTTGGCAGGTATGGTTACGGTGTAACTCCTTGGCGAACTTGTGGTGATGGTTTGTGCATTGACGAGTTTTCTGCCTGTCTCCACCCATGCGAAGTCGTCAACCTCATAGAGATAGTGGTGTGTGTCGTTGCTGGCAGACACCTGGGCGAGTAGAGCCTCCTCAGTGGTTTCCTCGCCGCTGTCGTTGCTCTCGGTGATAAGGTAGTATCCGTAGTCGGAGTAAGGATTTCGCGTGCGTGTGGTTGTTGTCTTGTCAGTCCATGATATGGGACCGTAGGCATAGAAATACTTCTCACCGTCGATGGTGACGGTGGGCACCTCTGGCAGGTCGTCGTGAGCGGCGAGCCATGACTGTGTGAGAGTCTCTGGCACAAGGTTGCCGCCGTAGCCGTAGATGCGTATCTTGCTCATGTCGCTGAAGCCGGCACGGCGGATGACGTTGGTAGTGAGGCGGTAGATGCCGGAAGACGGCACACGTATCTTTGCCCATTTGCCGCTACTGAGTACGGATGTAGAGGCATAGGTGTCGGCAGTGGCGGTAACAGCCATGTCACGCTGTGCTGATGACATGACAGCCACCAGCAGCATCATTATTATAATATGTATGCGTAGTCGATACACTTAGTTATCTACAATAGAAATCGAGCACCTTACGCTCTTCGAGATAGCCCACGATGTGGTCGTCGGGCTTTACGGGTCCTACACCTACAGGGGTTCCCGTGAACAGCAGGTCGCCTGTCTTTAGGGTGAAGAACTGCGAGATATAGGCTATGAGGCGGTCAACGCTACACAGCATTTCGCTGGTGCATGCCTTTTGGCGTACTTCGCCGTTCATCTCCATGCGGAAGTGCAGAGCCTGTATGCCCTCGTTCGCTCCCGTCTTGTCGGGAGAATAGAGTTTTTCCTTCTCTACCCACTCGCCTATGACAGCGGCACCGTCGAAACCCTTGGCGATGTCCCAAGGCTGACCTTCTTCGCGCAGTCGCTTCTGCATGTCGCGTGCCGTGAAGTCGATACCCAGCGTTACGGCATCGTAGTAGCGATGGGCGAACTTCTCGTCTATGCTCTTGCCTAATTTGCATATACGCACCACCACTTCGGTCTCATAGTCGATGCGCCCCATGAAGTCGGGCACGAAGAATGGCTTGCCATCCTTGAGCAACGAACTGTCTGCCTTGGTGAAGATGACAGGGGCGCGCCCAGTGTCGTCATCAGCAGTGCCTACACCCTGTTGTAATAACGCATTTTTTATCTCTTTATTGTGCTGGGCATAGTTCATGCCGACCGCGAAGATTTTCATGTGGATAGGGAATTAAAAAAGCGCCAGCGCCTTGTGGGCACTGACGCTTGATATAAATTGTTTAGTTGAAAACTTAGAATTAGTCAGCCTGGAGTGAGAAACGCTTGAACGCAACCACTGTGAGGTCCTTGTCGGCAGCCTTGAGGTAGTCTGCAACAGACATCTTGCTGTCCTGGATGAACTCCTGATTGAGCAGGCAAGACTCCTTGTAGAACTTCTTCACACGACCGTTAACGATGCCAGCGAGCATCTGCTCAGGGATGTTTACGGTAGCTGGTACTGAAGCGATGATCTCCTTAGCCTTGGCAACGTCCTCAGCAGTAATCCAGCCCTTAGCCATGTTAGACTCCATGTGGTCCTCAGAGTCAACGTGTGCAGGGTTGATGCCTGCCTTCTTGAGTGCGTTGTCGATAGCCTTCTGAATCTGCTCCTGCTTTGTCTTCTCAGCAGCAACCTTCTTCTCTTCCTCGATAATCTTTGGATCAACGTCTGCCTCGCTGAGGGCTACTGGCTTCATAGCTGCTACCTGCATAGCCACTACGTGAGCCTGCTCCTCTGCTGGCTTGTTGGTCTGAACCATTGTGCAGAGAGTGTTCTTCTTCATGTGGTTATAGACAGATACGTTGTCACCCTCGAGGTAAGAGTAACCGTCAAGCTCCATCTTCTCACCAGTTACACCTGAACGCTCAGTGATAGCAGCTGCTACGGTCTGACCGTTGGCGAGGGTGAGGTTGTTGATTTCGTCGATGCTCTTAGCCTTAGCAGCAACAGCAGCGTCGAGGATTTCCTGTGTCAGCTTGATATAGTCTGCTCCGTTAGCAACGAAGTCTGTCTCACACTTTAAGGCGATGATAGCAGAGAAGCCGTTCTCGCTCTTAGTGAGTACACAGCCATTGGCTGTCTCACGGTCAGAACGCTTAGCAGCGATAGCCTGACCACGCTCGCGGAGAATCTCCTTAGCACGGTCCATGTCGCCGTCAGCCTCTGTGAGTGCCTTCTTTACGTCAGCAAGACCTGCGCCAGTCATAGCGCGGAGGGTCTTGATGCTTTCCATTGTTATAGCCATTGTCTTATTTTCTTTTTATTGGTTGAATGTTGAAGGTTAAAAGTTCGTTCAACGTTCAACCTTCAACTATAAACTTTTTTATTACTCAGCAGCAGGTGCAGCCTCTTCTGTTGCCTCCTCAGCAGGTGCCTCAGCAACTTTTGCCTTTGCTTTTGGCTTGTCCTCCTGCTGTGCAGCAGCCTTGTCGTCAGCCTTCTCTACCTTACGCTCCTGGATGTCCTCGTTGATAGCGTCACAGCAAGCAGAGAGTATTACGTCAACAGAATCCTATGCGTCGTCGTTAGCTGGGATAGCGAAGTCAACGGCGTTAGGGTTAGCGTTGGTGTCAACGATACCGAAGACAGGTATGCCGAGACGGTGAGCCTCCTTGACTGCGATGTGCTCCTTCTCGATGTCAACCACGAAGATAGCAGAAGGCAGACGTGTGAGATCGGCGATAGAACCGAGGTTCTTCTCCAACTTTGCACGCTGACGTGAAATCTGCAGGAGCTCGCGCTTAGAAAGGTTGCTGTATGTGCCGTCAGAAGTAAGCTTGTCGATGTTCGCCATTTTCTTGATAGCCTTACGGATAGTCTGGAAGTTGGTGAGCATACCACCAGCCCAGCGCTCGTTAACGTAAGGCATGTTTACGCTCTGTGCCTTCTCGGCAATCACGTCCTTAGCCTGTTTTTTAGTAGCGACGAACAGGATCTTCTTACCCTGCTTAGCGATATTCTTCAGTGCCTCAGCAGCCTCGTCAACCTTTATTACGGTCTTGTTGAGGTCGATGATGTGAATGCCATTGCGCTCCATGAAGATATAAGGAGCCATAGCTGGGTTCCACTTACGCTTGAGGTGTCCGAAATGACATCCTGCCTGAAGCAACTGATCAAAATTTGTTCTTGACATTGTCTTTGTTCTTTTTTATAAATTTGTTTACGTTCTTTTTTATGATTTGTCAGAATCACAACCATCGGGTAGCCACAGCCTCATGCTGCGAGTCTCAACGGTTTAGATACTAAACAGCAGTTCCCTATATTAACGCTTAGAGAACTGGAAGCGACGACGAGCCTTTGGACGACCTGGCTTCTTACGCTCTACCTCACGTGAATCGCGTGTGAGGAAGCCCTGAGCCTTGAGAGTCTTCTTGTCCTCAGCGTCAATCTTGACAAGTGCACGTGCAATAGCAAGGCGCAGAGCCTGGCTCTGACCTGTGAAGCCACCACCGTCGAGGTTAGCCTTGATGTCATACTTCTCAGTAGCTTCAAGGAGTTCCAGTGGCTGCTTTACGACGTACTGCAGTATTGCAGATGGGAAATACTTGTCGAGTTCTATCTTGTTGATGGTAATCTTGCCGGTTCCCTCTGAGAGGTAAACACGAGCTACAGCGCTTTTACGGCGACCGATTGCATTAATTACTTCCATTGTATTTTAATATCCACCTATTTTATTATTTATACTGATTGATGTCGATAGCCTTAGGCTGCTGAGCCTGCTGCTGATGCTCTGTGCCCTCATAGATGTAGAGGTTGTTGAGAATAGAGCGACCGAGGATGCCCTTTGGCAACATACCCTTAACGGCGTGGCGTATCATCTTGTCAACACCGCCCTGCTTCTTGCGAAGCTCGGCAGGAGTATTGAAACGCTGACCGCCTGGATAGCCAGTGTAGCGTGTGTAAACCTTATCAGTTTCCTTCTTGCCTGTGAAGACAGCCTTCTTGGCATTGATGATGATGACATTGTCGCCACAGTCAACGTGAGGTGTGAAGTTTGGCTTGTACTTACCGCGAAGTATCTTAGCCACTTTAGAAGCGAGACGGCCGACTACCTGATCTGTAGCATCTACTACAACCCACTCCTTCTTTGCAGTCTCCTTGTTAGCGGAGATTGTCTTGTAACTTAAAGTGTTCATTACTTTGTAAATGATAATTTTTATAACTACTAAAAAACATGTTTCGGCTCAGGGTGCAGTCTAATTCACCCCTTGCCTCTCTGGGTGCGGATTCACTAACCGTCGGCGCGGCCAAACGCACGACTATTAACACACATCACCCACGGGGAACCTAAGTAATTCCCCAGCGATAATCGGAAATCGGAGTGCAAAGTTACACATATTTATTAACATAGAAGCTATGCGACACCCTTTCAAAGTGTAGTTTTATGTTTTTTTAACATCAACAGAATGCTCTTGCTACTATTATTTGTGAGTTTCAATAAAAAACGCTATCTTTGCACATTATTTATATATATAATAGAAAGCGGATGATAGTTTTACTTGTCACGATAGCCGTCGTTTTATCGTTTCTGTGTATAGAGAGAAAGGAATATGTATGGCCGAAACACGAGAGGATTATTTTTGCCCTCGTGGCATTTTGGGCTATTGCCATCATCGGTGCTACGTTTACGGACTATCTGTCTCAGTGGAACAGCCGCTATAATCCGTGTAACAGTTGGTGGACGGCATTCTTCTTGTTGCTTTATATAGGTCAACTGATAAGGGTTACACGTTGGCGCTACTTGCCCTATCGTCTTAGGATGATATGCAGCACAGGGCTGCTTTTCGGTTTTGTGCTCAACAAGATAGATGTTCTTGGCGACATGGCAGGCAACATCGTGCATTGGACTGCCGTCATTGTGTGGCTGAAGTTGTGTATAGACATTCTCAACAAGGAGTTTTTGTATAGAGTGAAGGGTGAGATTGTGCAGCCCAGTGAGTTTGATCTGAGGCTGAAGAAGTACCTTGACACGTTCAACTACCACTTGATGTTCGCTCTGTGGTATGTCGTAGCGTGCATACCGTTCTTTGTACTCTACTTCCTGTCCGATGTGATTTCGGCATTCCTCTTTCATGTGGTGAGGTATCGCCGAAAGGTGGTGCACAAGAATCTTACCGATTCGTTTCCAGATAAGTCGGCAAAAGAGATATATAAGGTAGAACGCCGATACTACCAGCATTTCTGCGACCTCTTGATGGAGAGCCTGAAGTACTTCTCCATATCAGAGAAGTCACTGCGCAAGCGTCTGGTGTATAAGAACCTGGAGCAGGCACGCGAGTCACTGAAGAACGGCAAGACGATAGGTCTGTACATGGGACATTACGGCAATTGGGAGTGGGTAAGTAGCCTGCCCCTTGCAGTTGGCGATGTGAGTCAGTGCTGCCAGCTATATCATCCATTGGAGAATAAGGTGATGGATCGCCTTGTAGCCTATACACGTGAGAGGTGGGGCGGTGTAAACATACCTGCGGCTGAGAGCATTCGACACATCATAAAGCTAAAGCAACAAGGCAAGCCGTTGGTCATAGGCTTTATAGCCGACCAGGTGCCTTTGTGGCAAAACATACACTATTGGACACGCTTCCTCAACCATGAATATACGCCAGTGTTTACTGGTGCCGAGCGACTGATGAAGAAACTCAATATGGATGTCTATTACCTTGATGTGCGCAAGGTGAAGCGCGGACACTATGAGGCTGAGTTCAAACTAATATCCTCCACACCAAATGAGTGTGAGGAATTCTATCTCACCGAACAATACACACGCATGCTCGAACAGACTATCAACGAGGCTCCTCCCTATTGGTTGTGGAGCCATAAGCGCTGGAAGAGAACGATAGAGGAGTACCGCCGTCTTTTCGGTGATACACAGAAATAACGATTCACTACAAAAAGATGCAGACACCCTTCATTCAGAAGATAAAAGATTTCTTTGCCTTGCCCTTGTGGCGCGACTACCGCGTCACATTTGTGCTGTGGTTGCTGATGGGTGTGGTTACGGGACTTGTAAAGGCACATCGTGGTGCCAACAACTTCCTGATTTACAAGTACGTCTTTTGGCATACCATAGAGCGGAAGGACCTCTATCTTTACTATCCCGAGGAGTTTGCCGACCTTAATCACTACGGTCCTTTCTTCTCCATCTTTATCGCTCCCTTTGCTGTTGTTCCCGAAGGCTTGGGCATAGTGATGTGGCATGTGTTTCTCGCCATGTTGCTCTACGTTGCTATCCGCACGTCACGTTTTTCCAAGTACGAGATACTGTTCATGCTGTGGTATGCGGCTCAAGACCTCATCACCTGTCTCATGATGTCACAGTTCAATATCGCCGTAGCGGCATTGATACTGCTGTCGTTTACTATGGTTGAGCAAAAGAAAGACCACTGGGCAACCTTTTTTATCTGTGTCGGCACCTTTGTGAAACTGCTTGGTGTGGTGGGACTGTCATTCTTTTTCTTCTCAAAAAGGAAAAAGACTTTTCTCGTATCTCTTTTCGTATGGAGCATAGTAATGTTTGTCGCTCCCATGGTTATCAGTTCGCCCGATTATGTGGTGGGGCAGTATGAGTCGTGGTACCATGCCCTGGCAAGCAAGAATATGACCAACACTGCCGATGTCCTGACGATGAACAACATATCTTTGTTGGGACTCATCAGGCGACCGCTGATAGACTATGACTACTCCGATATGTGGGTAATCGTGCCATACCTGTTGATTGTTGCAACAGCTTATTTCCGTATAGGACAGTGGAAACACTTGGCATTTCGCAAGATGGTGCTGGTGCAGATGTTGTTTATGGTGATACTTATCAGTACAGGCACAGAGAACAGTTCATACGTCATTGCCTACATCGGTATTCCCTTGTGGTATGCCTCCGTACCTTGGAAACGCAGTAACTGGGACTTGGCGCTGTTGGTGTTCGCTTTCGTGTTTGGCAGTCTGTCGCCCACCGACCTCTATCCCAGAGCCCTCAAGACAGAGGTGATACGTCCCTACGCACTCAGGGCACTCCCCGTAGTGCTGATATGGATAAAACTGACGTGGGAAATGCTGCGAAGAGATTATAACGGAAACGCTAACGTTAACCATAACCCTTCGGCCTTAGTCCTTTAACCCTTAACCTACAAAAAATGGTACTATCAATAGTAAGCCCCTGCTATGGGGCACCAACACTCTTAGAAGAACTCGTAAGGCAGTGTACACAGGCTGCACGTGAGATAACCGATGACTACGAGATTATCCTCGTAGAGGATTTCTCGCCAGACAATTCACGTGAGATAATACGCGAGATATGCAGTAAGGACAAGCACGTCAAGTCTATCTTCCTCAGCAGAAACTTCGGACAGCAACCGGCACTTAATGCTGGGCTTGATGCCGCACAGGGAGAGTACATAGTAACGCTCGACTGCGACTTGCAGAATCCGCCGTCCCACATCAAGGCTCTCTATGACAAGGCGCAGGAGGGTTACGACATCGTTTTCGCCAGTCGTCAGAACCGTCCCGACAACTACTTCATGACGCAAGGCTCCAAACTGTTCAACCGTCTCATAGGTTACCTTACCAACACTAAGCAAGACGAGTCGGTTGCCGAGTTCGTGCTATATCGCCGCAAGGTGGTTGAGGCTATGGGACAGATGGGCGACTATGTGCGCTACTATCCGCTGATGAATCGCTGGGTGGGATTCCGTGATGCTAAAGTACCAGTGCCTCACGATCCGCGTACAGACGGCAAGGAGTCCTCCTACTCCATGATGAAACGAATAGACCTCGCCGTCACCACCACGATAGCCTTCTCTACCAAGGCACTACGACTGATAGTCTATTTCGGCAGTCTCATAACGTTTCTCGCTATATGTTTTGCCCTTTACCTTGCCATCGACTTTATGATAACGGGCATTAACGTCAGCGGTTGGCTCACGCTGTTTGTCAGTATGTGGTTCATTGCCGGCATCCTGATAATGATAATGGGCGTCATGGCAACCTATATCGGTTATATATTCAATGAGGTAAAGCACCGTCCGTCATACATCACAGGCGAGCGCATAAACTTTTAACAGAGATGAAGTCACGTTTCCTTTCCTTTTGCAGCAAACCCCAGAACGTATTCTGGTTTGGCATGCTCATTACGCTCATAGCGACCTCTCTTGAGGTTTTTCGCGGACGCTGTACCAATTACTACGACTATCAGGATTCCACGCGAATGTTTCTTGAGGGTATCTCGGAATATACTTTGGAGTATGCCTATGCTCATGAGATATACTTCCTCTATACCCCTGTGTTCAGCATGCTCTTCGCACCGATTTTCATGCTGCCGTGGTGGCTGGGACCTTATGTGTGGAATGTGACCAACTACAGTCTCTTCTTCCTCTCTATATGGACTCTGCCTCAGAAGTTCTGGAAGTATCGCGTCAGGATGATGTGGTTCCTGTTGCCCGTGTTGCTTCAAGCCATCTTCTGCTATCAGTATAACACCGTGGTGGCTTATCTCTTTGTCTTCGCCTTCTCGCTGTTGGAACGTGGCAAAGGTTTCTGGGCGGTGCTGCTCATCATGATTTCAGCTTGCACCAAGGTCTATGGCGGTGCCGAGCTTGCCTTGCTGTTCTGTTATCCTAAGACATGGCGCAACTTTGGCTATGCCATAGTTCTGGGAGCCTTGCTGCTTGCCCTGCCGCTGTTGAATTTCAACTTCGACAATCCCCTTTCCCTGTACAGTGATATGCTTAATATGATAGGCAGCCACCATAGCGACAGCGACTTCGTCGGCATACTCTTCGCTCGTGGTCTGAAACCTTTCCTGCTGCCTAACTACCGATTGGTGCAAGTGGGACTTCTGGCGCTCCTCGCCATAGGCTTCTTCGCCAACTACAAGCGATGGAAGAGCCTCTATTTCCGCACTTGCTGCATGGCGGTGCTGTCAGGCTATATCATCCTGTTCAGTGATTGTCCCGAGACGCATACCTACATCATCTCGTTCCCTGGCTATGTCATGGCATTCTGGCTACAGCCCAACCGCAAATGGTATGACTGGGTGCTGTTCTGGTCGTTGGTGATAAACTTCGGCATATTGCCAACCGACGTGCTTTGTCCGCGTTGGTTGCATGAGTACATTCACGAAAACTTATGGCTCGATGTCTATACCTACGCCCTCTGTTGGATAAGAGTGGTGTGGTGGGCTATTGAACCTCGAGCTGCCTATCTCAGGAATGCTGCGACGGCTGCTGCTGCAATACTGCTGTTCCTTGTGCCGTTGTCGGCATCTGCCCAGGGAGGCAAGGCACGTCCTTCACAGCGAGTGATAAAGGTCAACGGCATGACCTTCACTATGAAATATGTACAGGGTGGCTCCTACATGATGGGTGCACAGCCAGGCGACACTCTTGCCGATGCTGACGAACTGCCTCGCCATAAGGTAGTGGTGAACAGCTTCTACATCGGTGAGACGGAGATGACGCAAGACATCTGGGAGGCTGTCATGGGTAAGAACAAGTGTAAGATAAAGGGCAAGAAGCAGCCTGTTGACTACGTCACCTATGAAGACTGTCAGGCTTTCATCAAGAAACTCAATGCCATCACCCATCTCAACTTCCGACTGCCTACGGAGGCGGAATGGGAGTATGCTGCACGTGGCGGACGTAAGTCCAAAGGCTATCTGTACTCTGGCAGCAACGACATACTGCAATGCGGATGGATAGGCGATGAGTGCATGAAGTGGGACGGCCATGTGGAGGTGAAGAAGAAAAGCCCCAATGAGCTTGGTCTCTACGACATGTCGGGCAATGTATGGGAGTGGTGTGAGGACTACTACGGCAAGTATTCCCCTGACACTCAGCTTAACCCGTTGAATAAGAAGAAAAGCTGGTTCCATGTCATTCGTGGCGGAGGCTACAACAACTCTCCGCGCTATTCTCGCATCACCAACCGTTATATGTTCGACACTCGCCGCCGCTGGGTGAATACGGGCTTCCGCCTTGTCTTGCCGGTTCGATAGTTAGAACATATACGATATACCGACATTTCGATATTCCGACATACCGATATCCCGAAAAAACGAAACGATGATTTTCTCTCGCGATAAAAGCCAGATGTGCAACAACCTGTTGCAGTTTGCCCATGTATATGCCTGGGCGCGTGAACATAACAGGAGTGTCATGTCCATGCGTTTCAGCTATAAGTACAAGGGCTTTTTCAAGATTGACGGGACCAACCTTGTCAGCTTTCCCCTCTACCTCATGGCAAAATATGCTGCTGCCCTGCACATCCTGCCCACCGCCAGTTTCAAGCGTAGGGACTGCGACCATGCGGCTCTGGAACAGATGATGCTACGCCATAGGCATATTGTGGTGAGCGGATGGTTTGTGAGGTTCTATGACCTCTTCGAGAAGTACAAGCCGGAGATATGCGACCTGTTCACGGTCAACGAGCGCTATGCAGCCCCCGTTCGCCAGAGAATGGCAGAGTGTGAGCAGGCATCAGGCAAGGATGTGCTGCGCCTTGGCGTGCATATACGTAGGGGAGATTATAAAGAATGGGCAAATGGTGCCTATTACTATGACGATGGAGTCTATGCTGAACATATACAAAAGTTCACGACGATGTTTCCTGGCACGGAATGTCATGTCTATCTCTCAACTAACGATCCTGCCGTCAGACCAGAGAATTTCCGCATATCTCCCGATACTAACAAACTTCACATCCACCTTCTGAAGGGCAATGCCATAGAAGACTTGTATATGTTGTCGCAGTGTGACTATATCATCGGTCCGCCAAGCACCTACTCACTTGTTGCCTCCATGTACAGGGACGTGCCCTTCTATCGTATGGATAAAAAAGATGTTGAACTGTTCCGTCTGGAGTCGTTCAACACCTTTAATTATTGGTTTCGTCGCATCAACGATTTGTAATGCTTATTTTCTGTAGGCAGGAAAAGTGAGTGACATTCTGCGCTTTGTCCACCTCTTGTACAGTGTCTCGTAGTCTGCCAGTTTGTTGTATCTCAATAGCTTCTGTAGCCACGGACGCAACACCTTTTCTTCCTTTGGCACAAAGTTGCCGTACAGTTCAAACTCAGAGAAGTCGGCGAAGCAACCTCGGTCGTAGTTGTCTATGATAGCCTGCGTCCATGTCTTGCCCGTCCTGGCGCTCATCTCCTCGTGCAGCCTTTTCAGCGTCTGTTTAGTGAACAGCATCTTGTGTGCCACGTATGACAGGCGTGCAAGCTTTATCTCCGGGAACATCCTGTGGATATTCCTGTAGTAGGCATCGTTTTTCTCGTAGCTCATATAGAACACCGTCTTGCCTTCCTCGGTAACGAAGACATGCTCCCTGACAAGGATGTGGTCGGAGTCTATGCAGAGATACCTCTCGCACGTGCCTACCTTTCCCGACAGCTTTATCAGCTGCTGGTACAGCCATCCGCTCCTGTCCCTGCCGTCCACCACAATGCCCAGGTCTTTAGCTTTAAATCCAAGTACCGATGTCTCCTCTACGAACACCAGTCCGTGACAGTCACAAAACTCTCGTATCGCTTTGTCGTCTGGAGACACGAGGTATATGTTCCTTATGGGATGCGCTACGCACCGTCTTACGCCCTCTATGCAAAGCGGCAGTATCTCCAAGTCCTTCGCTATGACAGGTATCACCACGTCAATCTCCTCCCTCGAGGGCTTCAAAGCACTGTAAGGGTACCAGGCACACAGCCTGTAATATATTTTGCGTATATGTGACATGCCCAAATTTACTAGTTAATTTTTAAAATTTACTAGTTAATTCGTTAAATTTACTAGTTAATTTATTATGGAAGCTTAGCAAGTAGGTGTGACTAAGCAGAAAGTATCGTCTCGATGACTTTGTCAATGTCGGCATCAGTCATCTCCTGATACAAGGGAAGGCGTACGAGGGTGTCGCTATAGCGGTCACATTCGGGAAGGGCTCTTCCGTCATGCTTGTCTATATAGTAGGTGCTGGAATGGAGCGGCAGATAGTGGAAAGTGGTCTGCACACCATTGTCGTGAAGGTACTTCATGAACTGTGTCCTGACTTCCAGGGAAGGACACAACAGGTAGTACATGTGGGCATTGTTGGTAGCGTATTGGGGCAGTGCAGGCATTACCTTGATGCCATGAGCCAGTTCCTTGCCTCGCAGGGCAGCGTCATACCTTTCCCAGATATGCTTGCGCCATCCTTGGATGTCGTCCATCTGCTCCAACTGTGCCCAGAGGAATGCTGCGTTGAACTCTGACGGCAGGAATGACGAGCCCATGTCGCACCATCCGTATTTGTTTACCATGCCGCGATAGAACTCGGCACGGTTAGTACCTTTCTCCCAAAGTATCTCGGAGCGACGTACGAAGCGTTCGTCGTTGACGACGAGCATGCCACCTTCGCCACAGCTGATGTTCTTCGTTTCGTGGAAGGAGAAGGCGGCAAGATGGCCTATGCTACCGAGTGGACGTCCCTTGTAGAAGGAATCTACTGCCTGGGCTGCATCTTCCACCACAATGAGGTTGTGCTCCTCTGCGAGACTCATGATTGAGTCCATGTCGCATGCCACGCCTGCGTAGTGCACAACGCATATTACCTTGGTGCGCTCGTTGATTAACGGACGTATGGTGTCGGCAGTAATGTTGGGGTTCTCCTTGCCGCTGTCCGCAAACCTTATGTAGGCTCCCTCACGCAGAAAAGCCAGTGCTGTAGAGACGAAGGTGTATGAAGGAACGATGACTTCGTCACCCTGACCTACCTCACAGAGCATGGCACACATTTCGAGGGCATCTGTACCCGATGTGCAGAGCAGGCATTTACGGAAGCCGTAGCGTTCCTCAAAGAATTTATGACATAGCTTGGTGTAGGTGCCATTGCCTGACATCGTCGTTGACTTGCATACCTCAGCCATGTATTCCAGTTCGCGTCCGGAGCAATATGGTTTGTTGAATAGTATCATCTTAGATATTAAAGGATTAAAATATTAAGAGATTAAAAGATTGAATTTTGCTGCAAAGTTACGAAATAATTGTGAATTATGAAAAAATCTTTATACTTTATACTTTATACTTTGTACTTTTTTCGTAACTTTGCAAAGTGAACAAAAAGAACTCGCACTTTATATATTTCGTAAAGGCTGTGGCGAGGACGCTGGTGCCTCGCTGCCTGACACAGAAGCTGTTGCATGGCAGGTTACTTCGGTATGAACGTATGACCGAGGAGGAGCAGGATGTGGTGAAGCAACGGGTAGATTATTACTGTAAGTTGTCGGCACCTGTTGCTGTTCCGAATAACACTATACGCTTGGGTGACTTTACCAACGGTAAGCGTAGGGATACCCCCTGCGGATACATCCACAGCATACACTTCTACGACACTTACGAGTATTCGCGATATTTTCCTGACGACTATCGCATAGCAATAACATCTGGCGATGTGAGCCATATACTGCCCGAACCGGGTTTCTGCAAGAGCCGCCCTGTGACAGATAATGACGACAATCGCAATAACATACTACTGAAATTAAACAAGGTACGCCACTTCATGTGGGTGAAAGATCCGTACAAATGGGAGGATAAGGAATGTAAGATAATCTTCCGTGGTGAAGCGGCAACAAAACCACGTCGGCAGCGTTTCATAGAGATGTGGAAGGATCATCCGCTGTGTGACCTTGTGCCTACAAATGCCAAGGCACGTGCAATGTCGATTGATGACCATCTGAAATATCGCTATATCATGGCGTTGGAGGGTAACGACGTGGCAAGCAACCTGAAATGGGTGATGTCAAGTAACAGCATAGCTGTGATGCCGCGCCCTACCTGCGAGACATGGTTCATGGAGGGTAGGCTGAAGCCTGACTACCACTATATAGAGATAAAGGAAGACTATAGCGACCTGATAGAGCGCATAGAGTATTATGAAACCCATCCAGATGAGGCAAAGGCTATCATAGAACATGCCCACGAATGGGTGAGGCAGTTTCAGGACAAGGAGACAGAAGACCTTATATCGCTAATGGTGATGGAGAAGTACTTCCGAATGACAAACCAAATAAAAGATTAAAAGATGACTCGAAGAGATAAGCCCCAGGCGAATAAAGTAACTCTGCTGATATCAACCTACAACTGGGTTGATGCCTTGAAGCGAGTGTTGGAGGGAGTTAGGAAGCAGACGGTGTTGCCATACGAGGTGGTGATAGCCGATGACGGCTCGCGTGAGGACACACGTGAGTTTATCGACGAAGTGAAAAAGGATTTCCCCGTAAGGATAAAACATGTGTGGCATGAGGACGACGGTTTCCGCCGTTCGGTGATACTCAACAAGGCAATAGCGCAGGCGGAGGGAGACTATATAATAGAGATGGACGGCGATGTGATACCTGAGCGCCATTTCATACAGGACCATATAGAGGTGATGGAACAGGGCTACTACGTATGTGGCAGCCGTGTGATGCTTGATGCCGAGGGCAGGGTGAGGACGTCACACTACCTTAATTTAATAAGGTGTAAGCTGTTGCGTAGATATATGGCAAAGAAAGAGCCGCAGTTTTCCACTCGCCACATACGCGGTTGTAACCTCGCCTTTTGGCGAAAGGACTTCATCGCCGTGAACGGCTACAACGAGGCGATAGTGGGGTGGGGGCATGAGGACCACGAACTTATCTACCGCATGATGTTTAACGGTGTGAAAGAGCGTCGCCTGAAGTTTGGCGGTGTGATACGTCACATATATCATGGTGAGCCTTCGAAAGCTAACAAACAGAACAATAACAATATACAGGACGACACAGTGCGCAACAAAAGCACATGGTGCGAGAAGGGTATCAACCAATGGTTGTGACTGGCAGACTAAACTGTTTCCCTATTGATCATCTCAATCTTGGGGGCGAAGCTGAGACCGTCATGGTATCCTTCCTTTATCTTGTTCCAAAAAATGTTCCTTTCTACTTTTGGGCGGCGTAGCAATTTCATGTACGCAATACGCATGTGATTGAGTTCCTTTATATAGAACTTCATGCCCTTGCCATATCTCATTTTGCTCATAAATATGGAATTACGTTTCCAATAGTAGAATTTCCATGCCTGAGAAACAGGTGCGGTTGACAAATCGGCATTATAATTTACAGCGGTTTTGTGAAGTACGACGCTATCTGCGACAAATAACCCGTCAAAACCGCTGTTGACAATTCGGCTTGAGTACTCTGTGTCGTCTTTCCATATAAAGAATTCTTTGTATGGAAGTCCAACTGTGCATATAGCCTTTGCCGTTATCAGCATGGATACAAAAGATGACTGTTTGAGTTTTCTCACACTGCTTGTACTGTCGCTTGTAGAGCAGAATACAGGGATATTCATGTTGTGGTCTGTCCCATCTGTCCACAATACACGGCTACTGGCATATCCTGCATTAGGGTTTTGGACGATTACGTCATAAAGTTTTTGCAGTGCATCGGGCTCTGGTATGGTGTCATCATCCATCACCCATACTGCATCAGCGCCATGTTCGACGGCTGTCTTTATTCCACATGAAAAGCCCCCTGCACCACCTATATTTTCTGGTAAGTGCACTATAGAGAATCCATCTGTTTTTATTCCTTCGAGATATTCATGTGTGCCATCTGTGGAGTTATTGTCTACGATAACTATCTCATGCAATTGGCTACTCTGCTGTCTTACTGTCTCTATACATTCTTTTAGTAGTGGTAAGCGATTATATGTTACTATTACGGCGTATATCTTCATGATTTATTAATGCTATTACTTTTTGGGGGGTAGAATGAGTTGAAAATCATTTCAAAGGATGACCAATTTTGTATATTGTAAGCCAGAAGTTGAGTCTCAATAAGGAAGGATTTTCCACCCAGGGTTTTATATAATATTTGGAAATTCTTTTGTTTTTAATATTGAGTTTCTTTATCTTATATAGAATGGGACAGACTAATTCGTACTCCTCCCTGCCTACAAAGTCGTGTCGCATGATGCTATTGAGAAAAAAATCAAAAGCCTCGTTTATATGACGATTCCTATTTGCCTGTATTATTTCCGTTGATGGGTGTTGCTCACAATAATCAAGCATATATGTCAATACAGTGCAAATATGTTTCAGATTTCGTTTTATCACTTGCTGAGTGGTACTGCTTCCCTCGCGTCCGATATTGTAATGGTATAGCACAAGATCATATATAACCAATGTTTTTATCCTGTCCAACGGTTGCATGCAATATATCATGTCCGTGTAGCATACACCACCAGGGAGGTTCAATCCACATTCGCGCAAAAGAGCTGTCTTGCATGTCATTGTATGCATGTTAAACTCTCCTTTCCATGTGGAATAGTCCGTCACTCGGAAACTTGGGTAATCATATACTTTGCCATATTCTACATTCTCTACTCTAACGAGTCTGAATTTTCCATCTTCAAGAAGTTCTTCTCTCTTGGCTGTAACTACAAGATCTGTATCACAGTTCGCCAATAGTTGTACGAATTTTTCCAATGCTCCTTCTTCAAAGTAGTCATCGGCATCCATAATGCGCATATATTTGCCTCTTGCGACCTTGAGCCCTGCGTTAATCGTTGTGCCATAGTGTCCGTTTCCTTTGTCTATCACGCGGATGGAATCAGGGTACTTATCTGCATACTCCGATGCTATTTCATGTGAATTGTCTGTACTTCCGTCATTCACTACGATGACTTCAATACTTTCTATACTAGGTATAATGGCAGACTCAATACATCTTCCAATATATTTCTCCATGTTGTACGTAGGTACAATTATCGTTACAATTTTCTCTGTCATTTATATGGTTTATTATTATAGTGTATAATGAAATTAGTTAAATAGCTTCATGACCTCCTCTATAATAGGAGCCATATCATAGTATTTGTATTGAGCGAGGCGACCTCCGAAGATGACATTTTCTTCTTGGGCTGCGAACGCTCTGTATTTTTCTGCTAAAGCATTGTTGCGGTCATCGTTGACAGGATAGAATTGTTCCATTCCATCTTCGTATTCCGTAGAATACTCCTCGCTGATAACGGTTTTAGGACAATCATAAACTTCCTGCCCGAACATCTCGAAGTGCTTATGCTCTATGACACGGGTGTATGGTTTGTCATGGCTGGTGTAGTTGACTACTGCGTTACCTTGATAGTTTGGAGTGTTCTCTATCCTTGTTTTGAAGTTCACCGTGCGCCAGTCAAGCTTGCCGAGACTATAGTCAAAGTATTCGTCCAGCGCCCCCGTATATACGAGTTTGTCTGCATATTCTTTCCAGTTCCTGTATTCGGATGCGAAGAAATCTATATCGGTTTTGCAGTCCACTCCTTCAAGCAGACCGTCTATGAGCTTGTTATATCCACCGACAGGTATGCCCTGATACTTGTCGTTGAAGTAGTTGTTGTCGAAGATGAGACGAACGGGCAGACGCTTTATGATAAAGGCTGGCAGTTCCTTACAGTCACGCCCCCATTGCTTCTCCGTGTAGTCTTTTATGAGTTTCATGTAAATATCCTTACCTACGAGTGACATTGCCTGCTCTTCAAGGTTGCTTGGCACTCCCTTGAACTTCTGGCTGTCTATCTTTGCTTGTGCCTCCAGTGGAGTGTGCACATCTGGCCACATCTTGTTGAAGGTGTTCATGTTGAACGGCAGGTTGTACAATTCGCCCCTGTAATTTGCCACAGGGCAGTTGGTATAGCGATTGAACTCCACAAAGGAGTTAACAAAATCCCAGACAATTTTATTAGATGTATGAAAGATATGTGCACCGTATTTGTGTACGTTTATGCCCTCAATTTTCTCACAATAGACATTACCTCCAAGATGCTCTCGCTTGTCAATCACGAGACACTTCTTTCCTCTTTTCTGGGCATAATATGCAAATGTTGCACCATAAAGCCCTGAACCTACTATTAAATAGTCGTATTTCATAATAGTTGTATTTACTGATTTGTGCTATTTTTTGCATTTCGCATTTTGCGTTACGTAATTTACGAAACGTTAACTTTCGTGCTACTTTACAACCAACTGGTTATTCTCCATCCTCTTCATGTAGTCTGCTATCACTGCCTTCAGCGTGCGTAGCATACTGTCTTGCTTCGCCTTGCCTATCACATTATTTTTCAGCAAAGGGTCTTGTTTGAAATCATAGAAGCCTGTGACTTTCCTTCCGTCAAACTGCAGGAAGTAGTCACCTTTCACAAACTGATAGATGCCGTTATTGTAGCTCACCGCCCACGTAGCCTCGTCGTTGGTCTTCGTAAGGTCCTGTCCGAAAGCTATGTAGGGCTTGTTGTAACCCGTAAGACTTAGCACCGTGGGCATTATGTCTATCTGTTGCGCTACGCCATGCCGACGCTCAGGCTTCACCACCTCGCCTGTCGGGTCGAAGATGATGAGAGGAGCGGCATACAGTCCTAAGTCCGTGTTATACATGTCACTGTCGAAACCGTTGGTGTGGTCGCACGTGAGTACAAAGACAGTGTTGTTGTACCACGCCTGCTTCCTGGCTGTCTCGAAGAACTTCCTAATTGCCATGTCCGTGTACCTGATGCAACGGTGTATGGAGTTCTTGTCGTCATCCTTATATATGTCCGCATATTTGTCAGGCACATTAAACGGATGATGGCTGGAGGCAGTGAACACGGCAGTCATAAACGGCTGTTGCATCTCCGTCATCTTCTGGGCATAGAACTGCAAGAAGGGTTCGTCCCATATTGCCCACGTGCCGTCAAAGTCGTCATCACCGTCGAAACGCTTGTCGGCGTTATATTCCGTCCTGCCGTAATATTTCTTAAATCCTGTGGCTTTGGCAAAAGCCTCAAAACCCATGCTGCCGTTCTCCGCACCGTGGAAGAAAGCAGTGGAATAACCTATCTTACCCAGTTCGCCTGCCAGTCCGCTAACGTTGTTCAGTGATGCAGGGGTAAGGAAGAAAGGCTCCACGAACATTGGTATGCTGGAAAGTATCGACGGCATGCCGTCAATAGACTTCCTGCCATTGGCATAACTGTAATCGAAGGTCAGTGAGCCTTGCTCCAGCGACTTCACAAACGGCGCAAATCCCTCTTCGACATATTCCCTGCCGAAGCTCTCTACTATCAGCACCACCACATTTTTTTTGTTAGGCACTGACTGGCTGTTGCCGTTGTGCAGGGCTGTATAGGTATCGTCAATCTCCGTTATGGCATAGCCTGGGTCTTTGAACGATTTCTTACCCGTCGTTCTTATCAGCGAGAAGGGGGTATTGAGTATTGCTGCCGCCTCCTTGGGATGAGAGACATACTGGTTGGCATTACTTATCGTGATGGGGCGCACGGCATGAGTGAAACCACCGCGCATACCGGCAATGGTAAGCGGAATATACAGGACAAAGACAAGCGTGTTTGCCGTATAATATAAAATGTAGTTACGTTTCTTGTTGGCTCTTGACGACGGCATGACATACAGTTTCCACAATAAGTATATCATCACTATGCCGAGCATGAACAGATACCAGTGGTTTATCACCTCTGCACCGAGTATGCTGCCCATGTTACCCTCGTTCTCAAACTCCTGCAGCACACTCATCGTGGTGCGCTTGCCCGTATAGCGGAAATAGACAGAGTCGGCAAGATTGGCTGCTATCGCAATACCGTTGACCATAACAAACAGCCATTTAGCTGCCTTTTGCCAAAGTCTTGACTCTTTATAATGCAAGGGCAGGAGCATCATGAGGGCATAGAGGATGTTGGTGTAGAGTATGGCAGAGGTGTCAAACTTCAGTGAACCGGCAAGCAGACCTGACAAAGGGTTGGCAAACAGCGATGAGCCAAGGGCGCTCCAGTTTTCTGCCACGTACTCTATCCTGCATAGCATGTATGCCACATACGCCATTGCCATGTTAATGACAAAAGCAACAGGGGTTGATATGTTATGCTTCTTGAACACGGTTACCGCCTTGTTCCTTTATTTTATTTACTGTTGAAAGGTGATGCATGCCGATGAGATGGCGAATGACACTATGGTGAGTATGGTCACAAGAGTTGGAAGCCAGACGAGGCGGACAGTGAGGGGTGGCTCTATGTGCCACAGTTTCTTGAAGATGCGTGACAACATCAACACAACAAGGGTGGCGAGAATGAATCCACCGAGGATGTCACCAGGATAGTGGAAGCCAAGGTATATGCGTGAGTAGCATATCATGAGGGTGAGCACAACCATAGTGATGGCAGTCCAGCGTGAGCGGAGCCAGTGATATGTCACGTAGGTGAGCAACCACATATTAGCACTGTGAGCGGATGGCATTCCGCATCCGCTGCCATGCCTGCCGTATACTATGTGCACCATAGGTGCAATGGGGTTGTCGGGATTGCTTGGACGAAGTCGCCCTATCCATGGACGCAAGAGGTGGGCATTGCCCCAATCGGTAATAAGCATTCCGATACCAATGACGAGGAGCAACGTGAGTGCCCCTCGCCATGAGTAGTTGCGCCACACCACATAGAGCAGACTTGCATAGAGCAGAATCCATACCGTCTTCTGGCTCATCATCCACATGAAAGCATCGAAATACTCCGTGTGGTGGGCGTTTATAAGGAAAAACAGTTGTTCGTCCATTTAGAAAATATATGTCTTCTCGAGCCAGTAGCAGATGATACCTGCCACGTAGCCGACGAAGGCAATCCATGTAACGTTCTTCATGTACCAACCGAAGCTGATGTGCTCCAAGCCCATTACTACGACACCAGCAGCGGAGCCGATGATAAGCATAGAACCGCCGACGCCGGCACAGTAAGCCAACAGCTGCCAGAATACACCGTCAACAACAAGGTTTGGTGCAGAGTCGATGACATACATCTTCATTGATGCTGCTACGAGAGGCACGTTGTCAACGATTGATGACAGGATACCGATGGCACCCGTGATGAGGTAGTCGTTGCCGATAGACTCGTCGAGCCACTTACCCATCTGTGCCAGTACGCCGATTTCTGAGAGAGTGGCAACAGCCATAAGGATGCCGAGGAAGAACATGATGGTGGCGAGGTCGATGCGTGAGAGCAGTTTTGTGACGCGCTTAGCCATAGGATCGTTCTCCTTCTTGCGGCGATAGATGAGCTCCGTAACTGTCCACAGGATGCCAAGTACAGCAAGGATGCCCATGAATGCAGGGAGTTCAGTGAGGGTGTGGAATACAGGAACACAGCAGAGACCGCCTACGCCGATAGCGAAGATGAGCTTCTTCTGGAAGGATGACACGATATCATCACCGGCCGACTGCTTGTCTTCGATGGCTGGCAGGGCGCCCTTCAGGTGCATCTGCATGACGAAGGTAGGCACGATGAAGGCGATGAATGATGGTACGATAATCTCAGAGATAACGCCGAGGGCTGTCATCATCTTACCGTTCCAAAGCATGATGGTGGTAACGTCGCCGATAGGAGAGAATGCACCGCCGGCATTAGCTGCGATGATGACGCAGACAGCATACCAGATGCGGTCGTTCTTGTCCTGCACGAGCTTACGCAGAATCATAATCATTACGATGGAGGTGGTGAGGTTGTCGAGCACTGCAGAGAGGATAGCCGTCATGAAGGCAATCTTCCATAGCAGTGAGCGCTTTGACTTAGATGCCAGCGCACCGCGTACCCAGTTGAAACCTCCGTGCTGATCGACAATCTCTACGATTGTCATGGCACCCATGAGGAAGAACAGTGTGGTGCCAGCCTCGCCGAGGTTTTTCTCAATGGACTCACCGAGTTCCCAACCTTCGGGCAGTGCTATGCCGATAAGGTCTGCATGACCCAGGGCAAGCAGAGTCCAACATACCACACACATAAGTACGGCAATAGCCGCCTTGTTGATTTTTGTAACGCTTTCTATGGCGATGAAGAAATAGCCAATGACGAAAGCAGCAACGATAATAGTAATAGTTGACATTTTATGATATTAAAGGATTAAAAAATTAAACGATTAAACGATTAAAAGATTTGTACTTTGTACTATCTTCAATTTTGCAAAGATACAATGTTTTTCTGAAACGGCAAAACTTTTTGCGCATTTTCAAAGAATTGCGCAAAAAAAGTTTTATTCTTCATCATCAAACATCTCGTCATCGTCATCCCATCCGAACATTACGGGTTCGACGAATGCCTCCATGGCGCGACGGTCCTTCTTGGTGGGGCGTCCTGTGCCTTTCTGACGGTCGATGAAGCCAGAGATGCGAGACATTTCGAGTAGCTCATACTGCTTAGGGTCGGTAACATTTTCGTAAACCTCGCCTATCAGTTTTGCACCTACGCGGTTCTCTATGGCATTGAGAATCTTGAAGGAGTAGGTAATCGGCGGTTTCTTGACGCTTATCACCTCGCCGACTTTCACCATGCGAGACGGTTTCATGGTGACGCTGTCTTTTGTGACACGACCGTTTTTGCAGGCATCAGCGGCAATGGAGCGTGTCTTGAATATGCGACTTGCCCACAGCCATTTGTCGAGGCGCGCCGACTCCTGATGTTTCAGTTTTTGCTCCATCTACTTTTTGTTGTATAAGTTCATTGTACGGTCAATGCCTGCGAGCACGAAACTCTTTATTATTTCGCATGAAGTCTCTATCAGTGGCTCAAGAACCTTTTTGTCTTCCTCGCTGAATTTGGAGAGGACATAGTCTATCTGTCCGCCACGCAGAAACTCGTTGCCGATGCCGATACGTAAGCGTGCGTACTTCTGTCCGATGAGTTGCTGGATGTGTCCCAAGCCGTTGTGTCCGCCATTGGAACCATTGCCTTTCAGTCGCATCTTGCCGAGAGGCAGGGCGAGGTCATCGACTATGACAAGCAGGTGTTCGGTGGGTATGTTCTCTTTCTCCAACCAATAACGTATGGCATTGCCTGAAAGGTTCATGAAGGTGGTGGGTTTCAGAAGGAACATCTTGCGTCCCTTCACACTTGTTTCAGCCACAAAGCCGTAGCGACGGTCGTTGAACGTCACCTCTTGTGCCTTGGCAAAGGCGTCAAGCACCATCCATCCTGCGTTATGTCGGGTCTCGTGATACTCTGCCCCAGGGTTGCCGAGACCTGCTATAAGAAATTTTTCCAACCTTTAAACTCCCAATTCTTATTTTCTGATTCCTAATTAAAAAGGCACCCTTGTTGCCAAGAGTGCCTTATGTATGGTAAGTTCAGTCAATGACCAACGCAATGCTTATTCTGCAGCGGCAGCAGCGGCAGCAGCCTGTGCAGCACGTGTCATCTTAACAGAACATACGATAACTTCAGCAGGAGTAGCCAACTCAAGTCCCTCGAATGAGAGTGAGCCAACCTTGATAGACTTGCCGATTTCGAGTGCTGTAACGTCGATGTCGAGCTTCTCAGGTATGCGAGTGTATGGTGCAGTAACCTTAATCTGACGGATAGAGAGAGACATACGACCACCAAGGCGTACACCGGCAGCAAGACCAACGAGGTTTACAGGTATGCCTACAGTGATAGGCTTCTCTGGAGTGATCTCGAAGAAGTCAACGTGGATGGGAGCATCAGTAACTGGGTGGAACTGTATCTCCTTCATGATGGCAATCTTCTTCTCGCCGTCAATGTTGAGGTTGATGACATAAACGTTAGGCGTATAGATAGCCTTACGCAACTCTGTGAAAGGAATAACGAAAGACTCTGCTACTGGCAGACCGTTCTCGCCCTTCTTCTCACCGTAGATGTTACATGGGATGAGTCCCTGCTTACGAGCTTCCTTAGAAGCCTTCTTTCCGAGGTCAGAACGCTTCTGACCGTTGAGTGAAATTTCTAACATAATTGTGTTACTCTAAATTAAGTTTTTTGAAATGAAATGCTTAATCTGCCATCACACACGGGATGTGGCTGACCGTCGCGGACGTTACATCCCAAACGCGTTTTGCGATTTTGCGGGTGCAAAGGTAGTAATTATTTTTGACACAGGCAAATAAAACTGTAAAAAAAACATAAAAACGAAAAGCTTTCTTTGTCATTATATATAAATATAGTACCTTTGCATGTGATATTCACATATAAACCAGTACTATAACACAGCGATCTAATTAGTAGAGGAGAAACGTATGATTAACAGAGAACTAATAAGGATAAAGGCAGTTCAGTTAACCTATGCCTATTTCCAGAACGGCAACCACAACATAGACAACGCGGAGAAAGAACTGATGTTCTCTCTCACTAAGGCGTATCATCTGTACGAAACCCTGCTGTTGCTCATTGTGGCTGTAACGCGTATGGCGCGCAAGCACTACGATATAGCATCCGCAAAGGCAGAACGTGAGGGCAGCGTCGGTCCGATAGGGCGCTTTGCGTTTAATAAGTTTGCAGTCCAGCTGGAAGAAAACAAGCAGCTTAGGGAGTTTGCCGAAACGCAGAAAAACATTTGGGAAGACAAGGCAGAGTTTGTGAAGAACCTGTACTTGCAGATGGAACAGAGCGAGCCATATCAGGAGTATATAACCTCCGACGATGACGAATACGAGACGCATCGTGAGGTGTGGCGCAAGTTGTACAAGCTCTTCATACAGAATAATGACGACCTCTGCAACACCCTGGAGGAGGACTCCATATATTGGAATGATGACAAGGAAGTGGTTGACACGTTCGTGCTGAAAACCATCAAGCGCTTCGACCCTGCCAACGGGGCAGACCAGGAACTGCTTCCTGAATATACCGACGAGGAAGACAGAGTGTTTGCACAGCAACTCTTCCATGCAGCCATAGTGAATGCCGACCAGTATCAGCAGTACATGACCGAGGCAAGCCGCAACTGGGACTTCTCGCGTCTTGCCTACATGGACGTGGTGATAATGCAGCTTGCCATAGCTGAAATGCTTACCTTCCCCAACATACCTGTCAATGTCACCATCAACGAGTATGTAGGTTTGGCAAAGCTGTACTCAACGTCTCGCTCAGGTGGCTATATCAATGGTATGCTTGATGCAATAGCACGCCACCTTATAGATAACGGTACGCTCCTGAAGGTTATGCCGGAGAAGCCTGAAAAGAAAGAAGCAAAACCAAAGAAAACAACAAAAAATAAAAAATGACAAACATTATTCTTGCCGCTCAAGGCAATGCCGGTGGCGGTTATTCTATGATTATCATGATGGTGGCAATCTTTGCTATCATGTATTTCTTTATGATTCGTCCTCAACAGAAGAAGCAGAAGGAAATCAAGAACTTCCAGAATTCTATCACTGAAGGAACGAAGGTAGTGACGGCAAGTGGTGTCTATGGCACCGTGAAGCGTATCAATATGGAGCAGAACTCGCTCGAGGTGGAGATAGCGCGTGGCGTTACTATCACCATTGACCGTGGATATGTATTTGCTGATGCTGCCAGCCAGCAGATGAAGTAATAGAGCGATACGCCTTGTGGACACGCTGACTATACGTAAGAAATATAAGGATATGAGAAATTCCTTGCTTTTATTCTCGAGCAAGGAGTTTCTCATATTTTGTTTTTTTCTTACCGTCAGTGCCACCTTCTGGTTTCTCTCCACGCTTAATGATACGTATGAGAAGGAGTACCCACTTCGCATAGAGGTGACGGATATTCCTCGCAACATAGTCATCACCGAGCCTCTTCCTGACACTATCCGTGTGGTATTGCGCGATAAGGGCTACAACCTTCTTGAGTACGCGTTCAACAATACGTTGCGCACCATTCACCTGCGCTTTGCACACTATGCCAAGTCTGGAGGCAAGGGAAACATTTCTTCAAACGATATCCAGAAGATACTGAAGTCGCGTACCCTTGAGACGACATCCATCATCTCGGTGAAATCAGACCGTTGGGACTTCTACTATAGCTACGGTGAGATGAAGAAAGTGCCGATAGTGGTGGAGGGACAGGTGTTGCCAGCACCAGACTATTTCATTACGCGCACCGTGATGACACCAGACAGCGTTTCCGTCTATGCTGCCTCTGCAGCTCTTGATACTATCAATGCGGTATATACCGTGCCGCAAAACATTGTCGGAATCAAAGAGTCGTCAACGCATCAGGTGGCGTTACAGAAGATAACGGGAGCACGTATAGAACCTACCAGTGTACGTATGAGCCTCATTGCCGAACAGATGACGGAGGTGACCATCAGTGTACCCATAAAGACAATCAACGTTCCTGAGGGAGTGACGCTAAAGACATTCCCTGCAAGAGTGGACGTGAAAGTGACGGTAGGGCTGTCGAATATGGCGAAGATAAAGCCTGAACTGTTCACTGTGGTGGCAGACTACACAGACCTCTCTGCTGCTCCTGACGACAAGATGAAGGTGAAGATAATGGTACAGCCGCAAGGCATAGTGCGTGCTACGCTGAAGACAAGCAGGGTGGACTACATCTTAGAGAACTATTGATGCGCATGAAACGTTATTGCATAACGGGCGGTATAGGCGCCGGAAAGTCATACGTGTGTAGCCTGCTGAGGCAAAAGGGAATAGAGATATACGACTGCGACAAGGCTGCCCGCCACCTCATAAACACCTCACCTGCCATTCGCCGGCAACTGACGGACCTCATAGGTCCAGAGACATATGTCAACGGTCGCTATAACACTGCTGTCGTGACGGAATTTCTTTTAGCGTCAGAGGCAAACAAGCATGCCATAAACAGCATAGTACATCCGGCAGTGATAGACGATTTCTATGCTTCAGGGTTACAGTGGATGGAGTGTGCTATAATATACGAGGCAAACCTTGACAAATACGTCGATGAGGTCATAGCCGTAACGGCACCACGTGAGGTACGCATAAAACGTATAATGAAACGCGATAACATAACCTACGACAAGGCATCGCAGTGGGTGGATGGTCAGGCAGACCAGCAGGAGGTGGCAAAGAGGGCTGACTACGTAATAATAAACGATGGTGAGAGCGACCTCTCCGAACAGATAGACAAGTTGATAAGTAATTCATAATTTACAAATTCATAATATATAGTATAATGAGCAAGACAATTTTAGCCATATCTGGCAAACCTGGACTTTACGAACTCGTTACACGAGGCAAAGGTACACTGATAGTAGAAAACCTCATAGACCATAAGCGTATGCCAGCTTTTGCCAGCGACCGCGTGACATCACTGGGTGACATAGCAATGTACACCGACGAGGAGGACAAGCCTCTGGGAGAAATCCTTATCGCCCTGCGCGACATGGAGGGTGGCAAGACTGCCGGCATCAATTACAAGAAGGCAAGCGGTGACGAACTGTTTGAATACTTCGCAAAGTTCCTTCCTACCTTTGACCGCGACCGCGTCCATCCGTCAGATGTCAAGAAACTCATTCAGTGGTATAACATCCTTATCGAGGCAGGAGTAAACTTCGAGGAAGACCTGAAGCCTACAAACGGTGACAATATTGACAGCCGCGAGGAGGAGTAAAAGATGTATGACGATTCGGAAAATAGCGAAGCGATGCCAATAAACGACAGAAGTAAGGACGGGCTGCAGCTGTTGGGCAAGGAGACAAACTACCACAGCGACTATGCGCCGGAGGTGCTTGAGACATTCCAGAACATGCACCCCGACAATGATTACTGGGTTCAGTTCAACTGCCCGGAGTTCACCTCGCTGTGTCCTATTACGGGACAGCCCGACTTTGCAGAGATAAAGATAATGTACATCCCTGACAAGAAGATGGTGGAGAGCAAGAGCCTGAAGCTCTATCTCTTCTCTTTCCGTAACCACGGTGACTTCCATGAGGATTGTGTGAACATCATCATGAAGGACCTCATCAAACTGATGGACCCGAAGTATATAGAGGTGACGGGGCTCTTCCTGCCACGTGGGGGTATCTCCATATATCCCTATGCCAACTACGGACGCCCTGGTACGAGGTACGAAACTATGGCTCAGCGACGCTTGGAAAACAAGCAAACAATATGATTTTGTAAGTATCACAGAGTCAATGGTTTACGGAGACGTTTGGAAAAGGTTATCTTTTCACCCCCCAAAAGGATAGCTTTTGGCCCCTTAAAGGATAGCTTTTAGCCCCTTAAAGGATAGCTTTTCTAAAACGCAAGAAATTATACAACAAAATAACAGCGATGAAAATACAATTTCACATACTCTGTTTCGCCCTTGCCTGCCTCATAGTGATGGGCACGGGAAGTTGTAACAGAAGCAGCGAGAAAATCGACGATGAGGAAGTTGTCAGCGACTCTACACCCGAAATCGTCGGTGACTCCATGCTCTATGGTCTGTCGTGCGACGGAACGTCAGACTCCGTTGTGGTGATATGGCCGTTCTATGGCGACCCCATAACTATCAGTACTATCGATGCAAAGGAGAACCGCCGCATAATAGGAAAGCCCGAGATAGGCGATTGGATAGGAGTGATGCGTGACCCGGAAGACAGCACTACTGCCACCATGGTGGTAAACCTTGACGAGCTGAAGGGTACATGGACCTATCCCGTAATGCCTGTGATGAAGGAGTTGCAGAACATGTCGCGCAGGGCTCAGCGCCGTATGATGGCACATATTGACGACTCGATAAAGGACAACTTTATGATACCGCGCGAATATGGCTTTACACTGAAGCGTAGCCATAATGCGAGGGCAGTGGGACGTATTATGCGTTCCAACTCGCTGGAAGATGACTCGCCAGTAGTATATCCAGAGGTGAAGAACTATGTCAAGTGGTATATGCTCAACGGACGTCTGGTACTCATATCAGGACATTTCAACCCGATAAATGGCAGTCAACAGCGTAAGAGCAGCTATGCTATGGACACGCTCGACCTTGTGAGTCTCAGCACCGATTCCCTCGTACTCATGCAGAATGGCGTACGTTACGGCTTCCACAGAAAACTCAATGCAATGGAGGCAAACAAGGAAGCACAGCAAAAAGAACTGAAAAAGTAAAGAAAATATAGAATAAAGTTTAAAGAATAGAGAAGAATGTCAAGAATCATTATGATTGGTGCAGGCGGTGTAGCAACCGTTGCGGCACACAAGATAGCGCAAAACAGCGATGTCTTCACAGACTTCATGATAGCAAGCCGTCGCAAGGAGAAATGCGATGCACTGGCTGAGGCAATCAAGGCAAGAAACTATGCGGGCAGCATCAATATAAGCACGGCGCAGGTAGATGCTGATGACGTGGAGCAGCTGAAGGCTTTGTTCAACGATTTCAAACCCGAACTGTGCGTAAACCTCGCACTGCCTTACCAGGATCTGACGATAATGGATGCCTGTCTGGCATGCGGAGTGAACTACCTTGATACGGCAAACTACGAGCCAAAGGATGAGGCGCACTTTGAGTACTCATGGCAGTGGGCATACAAACAGCGTTTCGAGGAGGCAGGGTTGACGGCAATACTCGGCTGCGGCTTCGACCCGGGAGTATCAGGTGTATATACTGCATACGCAGCAAAGCACCATTTCGACGAGATACATTACCTCGACATAGTGGACTGTAACGCAGGCAATCATCATAAGGCTTTCGCAACGAACTTCAACCCTGAGATAAACATACGCGAGATAACGCAGAAGGGACTGTACTATAAGGACGGTGAATGGATAGAGACAGAGCCGCTTGAGATACACAAGGCGCTGACATATCCTAACATAGGTCCGCGCGAGTCATACCTTATGCACCATGAGGAACTGGAGTCATTGGTGAAGAATTATCCTACCATTAAGCAGGCGCGTTTCTGGATGACCTTCGGTCAGCAATATCTCACCTACCTCGACTGCATACAGAACCTCGGCATGAGCCGCATCGACGAGATAGAGTATGAAGCACCTTTGGCTGACGGCAGTAAGACGGTGAAGGTAAAAATAGTTCCTTTGCAATTCCTCAAGGCTGTGCTGCCTAATCCGCAAGACCTTGGCGAGAACTACGACGGCGAGACGAGTATAGGCTGTCGTATTCGTGGTATCAAGGATGGCAAGGAAATCACTTACTACGTTTATAACAACTGCAAGCATCAGGAGGCATACGAAGAGACAGGCATGCAGGGCGTGAGCTACACCACTGGAGTGCCGGCAATGATTGGTGCCATGATGTTCGTAAAAGGTATATGGAAAAAGCCCGGCGTGTGGAACGTGGAAGATTTTGATCCCGATCCGTTCATGGAACAGCTCAACAAGCAGGGACTCCCCTGGCATGAGGTGTTCAATGGCGACCTGGAACTGTAATAATTCATAATGCACAATTCATAATTCATAATAAACAACGACAATGGCAAACGAGAATAAAGAAGCAAAACTGAAGGCATTGCAGGCAGCAATGGCAAAGATTGAGAAAGATTTCGGCAAGGGCTCAATCATGAAGATGGGTGACGAAAACGTGGAGAAAATAGACGTGATACCATCTGGCTCCTTAGGTCTTGACATAGCTCTCGGTGTGGGTGGCTATCCTAAGGGACGTATTATCGAAATATATGGTCCTGAATCATCAGGTAAGACGACACTGGCACTTCACGCCATAGCGGAGGCTCAGAAGCAGGGTGGCATAGCAGCATTCATCGATGCAGAGCACGCATTCGACCGTTTCTATGCGGCAAACCTGAACGTTGACGTTGACGAGCTGCTTATCTCGCAGCCCGACAATGGCGAGCAGGCATTGCAGATTGCAGACCAGCTCATCTCAAGTGCTGCAGTGGATATCATCGTTATCGACTCTGTGGCAGCCCTCACTCCGAAGGCTGAGATAGAAGGTGACATGGGCGACAACAAGGTGGGACTGCAGGCTCGACTGATGTCGCAGGCTCTCCGCAAACTCACCTCTACCATATCAAAGACCAACACAACGTGTATCTTCATCAACCAGCTGCGTGAGAAGATAGGCGTGATGTTCGGCAACCCAGAGACTACCACAGGCGGTAACGCGCTGAAGTTCTATGCTTCCGTGCGTATCGATGTACGTGCCTCTACTCCTATCAAGGACGGAGACAACGTACTCGGCAAACTCACAAAGGTAAAGATTGTGAAGAACAAGGTGGCACCTCCATTCCGTAAGTGCGAGTTTGACATCATGTTCGGCACGGGTATATCAAAGTTAGGAGAAATCCTTGACATCGCTACCGAAAAGGGTATCGTGAAGAAGTCAGGCTCATGGTTCTCATACGGAGAGTCAAAACTGGCGCAGGGACGCGAGGCTGTCATAGCTCTGTTGAAGGACAATCCTGAGCTGTGCGATGAACTGGAGGCAAAGGTGCGCGAAGCAGTAAGCAAGGACAATGAAGCTAAGTGAGCGTTTCATACATTACACGCAGTTTGATACCCAGTCGAGTGAGGACTCACAGACGGTACCAAGCACGTCGAAGCAACTTGTCTTCGCACGTTTCCTGCGTGATGAGATGATTAGCGAGGGGCTTCAAGACGTTGTGCTCGATGACAACGGTTACCTCTATGGCACCTTGCCTGCACAGCTCGTCAACTCGTCAACTTGTCAACTCGTCAACTCCTTACCTACTATCGGTTTTATCTCCCATTATGACACCTCGCCTGACTGTTCTGGCAAGGACGTGAAGGCACGCATCGTGGAGCACTATGACGGCGGTGACATAGAGTTGTCGCCAGGCAGAGTGAGCAGTCCCGAGAAGTTCCCCGAACTGTTACGCCATGTAGGCGAAGACCTCATCGTTACCGACGGCACCACGTTGCTGGGCGCTGACGACAAGGCGGGTATAGCAGAGATAATGCAGGCGATGTGTTATCTCAGAGACCATCCTGAAATAGAACACGGCACAATACGCGTTGCCTTTAACCCGGACGAGGAGATAGGCATGGGGGCTCACCACTTCGACGTGGAGAGGTTCGGCTGTGACTATGCCTACACCATTGACGGCGGTGACCTCGGAGAATTGGAGTACGAGAACTTCAATGCTGCATCGGCAAAGATACACTTCAAAGGTGTCAGCGTGCATCCTGGCTATGCCAAGGGCAAGATGCTCAATGCTGCCCGCATAGCCACTGAGTTTGCCAACATGTTGCCTGCCGATGAGATACCAGAAAGAACCGAAGGGCGTGAAGGTTTCTTCCATCTTACGGGCATGACGGGCGGCTGTGAACAGGCAGAGCTCAGCTACATCATCCGCGATCACGACCGCGAGAGGTTCGAGGAGCGCAAGCTATATATAAATAAGGTGGCAGAGAAAATCTGTCATAAGTACGGCGAGGGAGTATGCCATGCTGTGGTCGTTGACCAATACTACAACATGCTCGAAAAGATAGATCCTGTACGCCACATAATAGAAAAGGTAGAGCAAGCTATGGCTGCTGCAGGCGTGACACCTAAGGTGCAACCTATTCGTGGAGGTACCGACGGGGCGCAGTTGTCTTTCAAGGGTTTGCCTTGTCCCAACATCTTTACTGGTGCCGTAAATTTCCATGGACCACATGAGTTCGTCTCCTTGCAGGTGATGGAAAAGGCAGTTCAAACAATAGTCAATATATGTCGGACATCCCTTCCTTAGTAAGAGACCTGGCACTCATTCTTGTCACCGCAGGAATAGTGACATTGATATTCAAGAAGCTCAAGCAACCGCTTGTGCTGGGCTACATCGTGGCTGGTTTCATCATATCGCCCAACCTGCCGATTACCATGAGCGTCACCGACCATGAAAACATTGAGACGTGGGCTGACATAGGCGTGATGTTCCTGTTGTTTGCATTAGGTCTGGACTTCTCCGTCAAGAAAATACTCAAGATGGGTATGGCGCCCATCATTGCCGCCCTCACCATAATCTTTTCCATGATGACGATAGGCATCATGGTGGCAGAGTTCCAAGGCTGGTCGAAGATGGATGGGCTGTTTCTTGCAGGCATGCTTGCCATGTCTTCCACTACCATTATATATAAGGCATTCGACAATATGGGGTTAAAGCAACAACAGTTTGCCTCTCTCGTCATGAGCGTGCTGATACTTGAAGACATCCTCGCCATCGTCATGATGGTGGTGCTTACCACAATAGCCAAAGGAGGCGAGGGCGGATCCGACGGCAGCATGCTCTCATCGCTGTTCGACATTGTGTTCTTCCTCGTGCTGTGGTTTGTCGCAGGCATATTCTTTATCCCCATATTCCTTCGCAAGGTTCGCAAACTGATAAACGAGGAGGTGCTGCTCATCGTGGCGCTGGCGCTATGTTGTGCTATGGCGGTGTGTGCCTCTATGGTGGGTTTCAGCTCCGCCTTCGGCTCATTTGTCATGGGTAGCATACTTGCCGAGACCATCGAGGCAAAGAAGATAGAGAAACTTGTCGAGCCTGTGAAAAACCTGTTTGGTGCCATCTTCTTTGTCTCTGTGGGTATGTTGGTCGATATAAACGTGGTGATGCAGCAGTGGCTCACTATCATCATCATAACCCTCGCCATCATCTTTGGACAGAGCATCTTCGGCACCTTCGGCTTCCTCCTCTCTGGTCAGCCGCTCAAGACTGCCATGCGATGCGGTTTCTCTATGGCGCAGAAAGGCGAGTTTGCCTTTATCATAGCCTCGTTGGGCTTGAGCCTTAACATCATTAGCGACTTCCTTTATCCGGTGGTCGTCACCGTGTCGGTCATCACTACGTTCTCTACGCCATATATGATTCGCGGTGCCGTGCCTGTATATAACCTCCTTGAGAGGTCTATGCCCAAGGCTTGGATTAGCCGCATAAACAAGATTTCTGACATAGCCCCCACCAACTACGACCATTCACAGGGCTACTGGCGTCCGTTGCTCACCCAGATGGCTATCAACACCTTGATATACTCCGTGTTGTCGAGTGCCATAGTCATCATCATGCTGACACTCGGCGAGTCGTTCCTTGAGTCGCTCATGCCAGCCAAGTGGGCAGACCTGTTGTGTGCTGCCATAACTCTGTTGCTCATAGCACCGTTCCTTCGTGCTATGGTGATGAAGAAAACCCGCAGCGAGGAGTTCCGCGCCCTGTGGATAGGCAGCCGCCATAACAGGGCACCGCTTACCTTCACCGTCATAGCGCGTGTGGCTATTGCAATGGCTTACATCTGCTACATCTTCAGTCAGTTGACGCAGTTCTCCAATGCCATGATGCTGTGCGTAGCGCTGTGTGTAGTGGTGGCTATCGTCTATTCGCGTTCGATAAAGCGTAGCAGCATCAGACTGGAGCGCCTATTCGTACAGAACTTGCAGTCTAAGGACCTCGCGGCACGTGCCACAGGCAAGAAACGACCACTCTTCGAGGGTAAGCTGCTCGACCGCGATATTCACATCGCTACCGTCGATGTGCCGCAGGACTCTACGTGGGCTGGCAAGACACTGAAGGAACTGAAGCTGGCGCAACGTTTCGGAGTGCATGTCAGCAGCATAGTGCGTGGCCACAGGAAGATAAATATCCCTTCGGGCGACGACATCATATTCCCATACGACCAAATCAACGTCATCGGTTCCGATGCTCAGCTTGCCGCCGTCAATGCCACCCTGCAAGACGAGCAATACCCCGAACCCACCGAGTTCGGCATACACGAGATGCAGCTGCGTCGCTTTGCCATAACGCCTCTCTGCCCCTTTGACGGCAAGTCGCTTATCACCTCACAGTTGCGCGACAAGTACAACTGTATGCTTGTGGGACTGGAGGAAGGCCGTGAGAACCTCACCACCGTGTCGCCGCTCTATCTCTTTAAACCAGGTGACATACTGTGGATAGTAGGTGAGGATCAGGACATCAAACGCCTTGCCGAGAACTTTTAGTACCCTATGCACCATATCCAGTGTCTCATATTCCTTCTATTGTTGTTATCCTCATGCCAACGTATCACCAACGTTCTGCAAGAGGTAACAGAAGAGCCATTCGGGACTTATCAGGACTCACTGGATGCAGAGCGCATGGCGCATTGTCTTCATGACATCATAGCAGCTGACACCGCCTCGTGGAGGTCAGACCTCATTGTGAAGCACCGCTATGACAGCATCTCCGACTTTGACGATATACCCCTGTGGTTCTCGGAAGACGGACTGATGGAAGATGCCGACGACCTTCTCCGCTATCTTCAAGACGAGCTGCCCCGTCATGGCTTCTCGCCGTCAGCCTTCTATCTACCGGAGATAGAACAAGACCTCGCCGCCGTGCGCAGTCTGGCTTTCGATTCCCTTTCGCTCGACATCAACGAGGTGCTGCCACGCCTTGACTACAACCTCACCAAGGCATACGTGAAGTACGTCACAGGCATGCGTTATGGCTTCGTGCAACCGGCAAAGCTGCTCAATCGCTTGTATCAGAAAGCTGACCTGCCGCCAGGAGTGACAGCCTACGCACACCTCTATGACTATGTTACCGCCGTGCCAGATTATGACGGCACCCTTGGCAAAATCTCCTCCGACGAGCGCATGGATTACCTCTATGCCTCTGTTCCTGCCAACAAGACTATGTATGAGACGTTGCAAGGGGAGCTGGAGACAGCTACCGACAGAGACCACCGCAACAAGATAGCCGCCAACATGGAGCGCTGCCGCTGGCGCATCAATCATCCGTCGGCAGGTGAGCGCCGCGTGATGGTCAACATACCGTCGCAGTTGCTATGGGCGGTGGGAGCGGATACCATGCTGACGATGAAAGTCGCCGTAGGTGCGTGGGACACCAAGACACCTTTGCTGTGCAGCGACATCAGCTATATTCAGGTAAACCCTGAGTGGAGCCTGCCTCCCAAGATAGCCGCCTCTGACTTTCCACGCCATGCAGGCGACTCGGCATGGTTTGCGCGCCACAACTATTTTGCCGTGAGCCGCATCACTGGTGACACTATCAATATCACACATCTTGGTGCAGAGGATTTCAAGAAGGCAAGCATACGTTTCGTGCAGCGAGGCGGACGTGGCAATGCCCTCGGTAGGATAGTGTTCCGTTTCTCCAACAGTTTCTCCGTATATCTTCACGATACCAATTCGCCTGGCGTGTTCAGCCGCGACCGCCGCACAGTCTCTCATGGCTGTGTACGTGTGGAGAACCCATATCAGTTGGCTCTCTTCCTCCTGCCTGACATGACGGAATGGACACGCGACTGTCTCCGCATCTCTATGGATATGCCGCCGGAGACTGAGCGCGGCATGAAGTGGGTGAGTAAACATCAAGAAGAACCACGCCCATTCCGCCTGCTGAGTTACCATAAGGTGTCACCGCGTGTGCCTGTGTATATCCTCTACTATACCATGTTTCCCGACCCCTCTACCGGTATAGTGGAGAGCATGCCCGACGTCTATGGCTATGACAAACCCATAATCAGCAAGCTACATTCTCTGTTGGATTGAAGCATTAATATTGTGGGAAATCCCCTCCCGTGCGGAAGCTTAGCAACCGCACGTGGAAGCTAAGCAAGGGCACGCGGAAGCAAAGCAACCGCACGTGGAAGCAAAGCAACCGCAGAATAAAAGTGACAGAATAATTTCCGTATGTCAAATTAAATTACTAACTTTGCAGACGGTAAGAAGTGACGTTTGAAGTTTTAGGTTTTAAGTATAAAGAGTAAAGTATAAAGACAGATAAAGGAATGAATGTACTCGAACTTTCAGAACAAGAGATAGGACGCAGAGAGAGTCTGCAGGAGTTGCGCAACATGGGCATCAACCCATATCCTGCAGCGGAATATCCCGTGGATGCTTATTCTACGGACATAATAGATAGTTTTGTTGATTTGCCATACGAACTGGATGAGAACGGCAACACTCTGATGGACGAAGAGGGTAACCCCGTACGTGTGAAGGCTACGGAAGAGAACTCACGCACAGTGAGCATCGCCGGACGCATGATGTCGCGCCGTATCATGGGTAAGGCAGGCTTTGC
>JAFVBX010000062.1 GCA_017479675.1 Prevotella sp. | reverse complement strand
TCTGCATGCCGTGTGAAGTTCACACTGCCTGTAACCTTCAAGCTCCAGTAATATAACAATAATATAATGAGGAGTTAGGTAGTTAAGTAATTAGCCACTTAGCTCCTCATTTTTCATGCCATATAATCATAACAAAAAAACGGCAACAATGCGCTACACACACCTATCTATTCTTTCTATTATCCTGCTACTTGTCATTGCCTCATGCGGCAAGAAGTCCAAGGATGCACGTACCGATACCTATGCCAGTGGCAAGGCAACAATAATGAGTGACGAGAGTTTCAGCCCTATCATTGACGAGGAGCTGCAGATATTCCATGCGACATACCCCAATGCCGAGATAACACCCATCTACACCAACGAACTGGATGAGATGAACGCACTGATGAAACAGGAAGTTCACCTTATCATCACAGCCCGCAACTTTAACGAAAAGGAACTCAACTACTTCAAGAGCAACGGCTTGCAGCCACGCTTCTTCCCACTCGGCTACGACGGTCTCTCCTTTATTATAAATAAGGAGAACGTTGACTCCTGCATACACGTTGACGACATAAAGAAAATCCTGTCAGGTCAGGTGACTATGTGGAATCAGGTAAACGAAGGTTCCAAGCTCGGAGAGATTGATGTAGTCTTCGACAACAACAAGTCTGCCGCCGTTCACTGGGCTGTCGATTCCATTCTCGATGGCAAACCTATCAACAGCAAGAACATTACAGCTGTAAAGACCAGTGCAGAGGTCATCAACTACGTTGAGAAGACCAAGAACGCCATTGGTATCATCGGCAGCAACTGGCTTAACGACAAGCGCGACACCACCAATGTAACCTTCAAGAAGAACATACAGGTTATGAACGTATGCTCTGTACCTGGAGCAAAGGCGGGCGAGATGAATTCGTGGAAGCCCTACCAGCTCTATCTGCTTGACGGTCGCTATCCTTTCGCACGCACGGTCTATGCACTACTTGTTGATCCATATCACGGCTTGCCTGTAGGCTTCGCCAACTTCCTGCAGTCGCCTATCGGACAGAAGATAGTGCTCAAGTCGGCTCTCCTGCCCTATCGTGGTGACCTACAGTGGCGTAAAGTGCAGACAAAGTAAAAAAAAACGGGCGAAAAATTTGGTAGTATAAAAGATAATATGTAACTTTGTACCCAGTTTTACGCAAACTATATAGAAAAAATGAAATCAATGACAGCAAACTTTTGGTGGTGGCTCAACTCAAGATTCCAATAATCGTGAGAAGATAGCCGTGTACCTAAAAAGAGTTGCTGCTTACAGATACAAAGAGGCTCGTCGTTCTTACGACGAGCCTCTTTCTTTTTTAGGACGAAATGGTCATAAACTAAAGAACAAAAATATAAAATAGATTCATAGAAATGGGAAAGTTTCAAGTAGATGAAAACGGATTTTACGGAGAGTTCGGCGGTGCCTACGTACCAGAGATTCTCTACAAGTGTGTACACGATTTGCAGGAAGCATATCTGCCTATCATAGAGTCGGCAGAGTTCAAGCAGGAGTACCACCAGTTGCTAAAGGATTATGTAGGTCGTCCCTCGCCTCTCTATTATGCATCAAGGATGAGTGAGAAATACGGCTGTCGCATGTACCTGAAGCGTGAGGACCTTAACCACACCGGTGCCCATAAAATCAACAACACCATAGGACAGATACTCTTGGCGAAGAAGATGGGTAAGACACGTATCATCGCTGAGACGGGAGCAGGACAGCATGGTGTTGCTACTGCTACGGTGTGCGCACTGATGAACATGAAGTGTGAAGTGTTCATGGGAGCTACCGATGTAGAGCGTCAGCATACCAACGTGGAACGTGTGAAGATGCTCGGTGCCGAGGTGCATCCCGTCCGGACTGGCAACATGACGCTTAGCGATGCGTGCAGTGAGGCTATACGCGACTGGTGCTGTCATCCTTCAGACACTTTCTACATCGTGGGTTCAACAATGGGTCCCCATCCTTATCCAGACCTCGTGGCAAAGATGCAGAGTGTCATCTCCGAGGAGATAAAGTGGCAGTTGCAGGAAAAAGAAGGTCGCGACTATCCCGACTATCTCATCGCTTGCATAGGTGGAGGCAGTAATGCCGCCGGCACCATCTACCACTATATGGATGACGAGCGCGTCAAGATAGTGCTGGCAGAAGCAGGTGGTCACGGATGGCAGACAGACTATACGGCAGCTACCCTCCATCGTGGCACCACAGGCATACTTCACGGAGCAAAGATGCTGGTGATGCAGAATGACGACGGACAGATACAGGAGGCGTTCACTATATCAGCAGGTCTTGACTATCCTGGCGTTGGCCCCATGCACTGCAACATGGCGAAGCAGGGACGCTCACAGGTGCTGAGCATTAATGATGACGAGGCTCTTCGTGGAGGTTACGAACTGACACGCCTTGAAGGAATCATACCAGCCATAGAGAGTGCTCATGCCATCGCTGCCCTTTCCAAACTCTCTTTCAAGCCTGACGATGTTGTGGTACTCACCGTCTCAGGCAGAGGAGACAAAGACATTGAAACGTATCTTAAGTTCAAGGGTTAAACAGAAAAGAAACAATGAAGAAATATACATACAACACAAAAGTAAAAACCCTGCTTGCCGATGTCTATACACCGGTGGCGGTATATACCCGTCTTAGGGATATGTATGCGCAGAGTGCCTTGATGGAGTGCTCCGACTACCATGAGCAGAGCAACTCACGCTCGTTTATCGGTATCAACCCCATTGCCAGCGTGGCAGTGGCACATGGTGTGGCAAGCATCTCTTTTCCTGACGGCAGCAGCGAGAGTCATGCCATCAGTTCCCAGTTTACCACTGCCGATGCCATCCATGCCCTTATCGACCGCATAGAAGTCAGTGGCGACCATGCCGAGGTTTGCGGTCTGTTTGGCTACACCTCATTCAATGCAGTGAGATATTTTGAGAATATCAATGTAAAGGACGAGACTCAGGAGAAGAACGATGCACCAGACATCCTCTATATATTATATAAGGACGTGCTCATGTTCGACCACCACAACAGCATGCTCACCATTATCACCATCGGTGACGACAGCGACCTTGATGAAATCTACAGGCAAATCAACAAGTCCAGCGTTAGGAGCTATGACTTCCATCCCGTCGGTGACGTTCGTTCTACCCTTACTGATGAAGAACACAAGGCTAACATACGCAAGGGCATAGAGCACTGCCTTCGTGGCGATGTCTTCCAGATAGTGCTCAGCCGTAGGTTTGTGCAAAAGTACGAGGGTGACGACTTCAAACTCTATCGTGCCCTCCGCAGCATCAATCCATCGCCATACCTCTTCTATTTCGACTTTGGTGGCTTCCGCATCTTCGGTTCTTCGCCCGAGACCCACTGCCGTGTGGAGGGTAGCAAGGCATACATAGACCCCATAGCAGGAACTACCAAGAGGACAGGAGACTCCGAGAAGGACAAGGAGGGAGCCGAATATCTCCGCAACGACCCCAAGGAGAATGCCGAGCACGTCATGCTTGTTGACCTTGCGCGCAACGACCTCAGCCGCAACTGTCACGAAGTGAAGGTGGACTTCTATAAAGACTTGCAGTATTATTCGCATGTCATCCACCTCGTGTCCCGTGTGTCAGGTTCCCTGAACGATGACGCTGACCCCATTAAGACTTTCATTGACACTTTCCCTGCCGGCACATTGTCTGGTGCGCCAAAGGTGCGCGCCATGCAACTGATTTCCGAGTATGAGCCCCATAATCGTGGTGCCTATGGCGGTTGCATAGGCTATATCGCTCTCGATGGTTCGCTCAATCAGGCTATCACCATCCGTACCTTCGTTTCGCGCAATGGTGAACTGTGGTTCCAGGCAGGCGGCGGCATAGTTGCCAAGAGCAACGAAGACTATGAACTTCAGGAAGTCAACAACAAACTTGGAGCACTCCGACGTGCCATAATACAAGCAGAAGAATTATGAAAATAGTAATAATCGACAACTACGACTCGTTTACCTATAACTTGAGTCACTTAGTAAAAGAATTGGGTGCCGAGGTGACGGTGTTACGCAATGACCAGTTCGAACTCCCTCAGCTTGACGTCTTCGACAGGATAATCCTCTCACCAGGTCCTGGCATACCGTCCGAGGCAGGACTGCTCCTCGATGTCATCCGCACCTATGCAGGCAAGAAACCCATCCTTGGCGTATGTCTCGGTCACCAAGCCATCGGCGAGGTGTTTGGCGCAAAACTTGAGAACCTAAGCGATGTCTTTCATGGTGTGGCAACCGAGGGCACGCAGTTTGGCATCGACCCGCTCTTTGCCGGTCTGCCCCGTCGCATCACTATGGGACGCTATCATTCGTGGGTAGTTTCCAAAGACGGCTTCCCCGATTGCCTTGAGGTCACCGCAGAGAGCGACGAAGGACAAATCATGGCACTCCGTCACAAGCAACTCAATATTCGTGGCATACAGTTCCATCCTGAGAGCATCCTCACCCCTGACGGTCGCCAAATGCTGCTAAACTGGATAAATAATTAACAACAACACGCAAATGAAACAGATATTAGAAAAGCTCCTTAACCACGAGGAATTGTCTCGTGAGGAAATGAAGAACGTGCTGATAGGTATCACCCACAGCGAGTACCCTAACGAACAAATCACCGCACTGCTTACGGCATTGCAGATGCGCGGCGTGACAGTCGATGAACTCTTAGGTTTCCGCGATGGTATTCTTGAGACGGGCGTTCCTGTGCCCCTCAACTGCGACCGTTATATCGACGTAGTGGGCACTGGCGGCGACCGTAAGAACACCTTCAATATCTCCACCACCTCATGCTTCGTCATAGCAGGTGCAGGCTATAAGGTAGCTAAGCACGGCAACTATGCTGCCACCTCCACCTCTGGTGCCAGCAACGTCATTGCCCAGCACGGTGTCAAGTTCACTGACGACATCGACCGTCTCAACCGCTGCTTGGATGAGGCAGGCATAGTATATCTCCACGCCCATCTCTTTGCCAAGGCTATGAAATTCGTGGGTCCTATACGCAAGGCTTTGCCGTTCCCTACTATTTTCAATCTCTTGGGACCATTGGTCAACCCCAGCCAACCAGCCTGTCAGCTGCTTGGTGTGGCAAATCTCAACCAGATGCGCCTCTACCAACGGGTTTACCAGCGTCTGGGTATCGACTACGGAATAGTAAACTCTATCGACGGTTATGACGAGATATCGCTCACTGGCGACTTCAAGGTTACCACCAATAACTACGAGCGCATCTTCAACCCTGCCGACCTCGGTTTTACCCCAGCTAAGCCAGATGAACTTGTGGCTGGTGCCACCGAGGCAGAGGCAAAGGAAATCTTCGACTCAGTGCTTGAGAACCGCTCCCTGCCTGCCCAGAAGAATATCGTGCTTACCAATGCAGCCTTCGGTATTCAGGTGCTTGAACGTGGACAGAAGAGCATCGAAGAGTGCATCGACATAGCTCGCCAGTCCATCGATAGCGGTAGTGCTCTTAAGACCTTCAAGAAATTTGTAGAGCTCAACTCGTAATATCGCAGTAACGTAATAAAGAAACATCGCCATAACGAAACAATGAAAGACGTATTACAAGAGATAGTTGCCCACAAACGTGAGGAGTTAGAGCGAATGAAAGGCAAGAAGCCGTCACTCCGTGAAGCCCTGCTGGCATCCCCTACGGGCATCATCGCCGAGTTCAAGCGCCGTTCGCCCTCCAAGGGGTGGATAAAGGAAGAGGGTAGGGCAGACATCATCCCCCTATCCTACCAGCAGAATGGTGCTGCGGCTCTCAGCATCCTGACAGACAAGCAGTACTTCGGCGGTCATGACGACTTCATCCGTACAGCGCGTCAAAGTGGTGTCACCCTCCCCATTCTCTACAAGAACTTTGTCATCGACGAGATGCAACTCTATGAAGCCGCCCTCTGCGGAGCCTCCGCTGTGTTGCTTATCGCTGCCTGTCTGTCCAAGCAGGAGTGTAAGGCTCTTCTTGACAAGGCTCACCGGCTGGGGCTTGAGGTGCTCCTTGAAACACATTCTGAGGCAGAACTGGAATATGCCGCCCTCGGCCCCGACCTCTGCGGCATCAACAACCGCAACCTCGGCTCTTTCGTCACCGATGTCAATAACTCCTTCCGTCTTGCTGAGCGTCTCCGCTCTATATGCGGTTACGGCGCGGATGCTCCCGTACTCGTCAGCGAGAGCGGCATCAGCAACCCAGATACCGTCCTTCAGTTGCGTGATGCAGGCTTCCGTGGTTTCCTCATAGGCGAGACCTTCATGAAGACTCCCAACCCAGGGCAGGCACTCGGCGAGTTCATTAACGCATTAACTTCGAAATAACGAAATATCGAGATAACGCTGTAACGAAACATGAAAAAACAATGAACAAGATAAACAAACTCTTTTCCGAACGAGGCGATCGCAAACTTCTCAGCCTCTACTTCTGCGCAGGCAGCCCCACACTCGACGGCACTGCCAACGTCATCAAAACTCTCGAACGCCGAGGCATCGACTTCATAGAGGTCGGCATCCCCTTCAGCGATCCCCTTGCCGACGGTCCCGTCATACAGACTGCTGCCACCAAGGCACTCAAGAACGGCATGTCGCTCCGCACTCTCTTCTCACAGTTGAAGGCTGTCAAGGATGAGGTCAGCATTCCCCTCATCCTCATGGGCTACCTCAATCCTATTATGCACATGGGACTGGAAACCTTCTTCCAGTCATGCGCCGAGAGTGGCGTCAGTGGCGTCATCATTCCCGACCTTCCTTTCAAGGACTATCAGGAGACCGTCAAGCCCATCTCTGACCGTTACGACCTGCGTGTCATCATGCTCATCACCCCCGAGACCTCCGAGGAGCGCATCCGCTTCATTGACAGCCATACCGACGGTTTCATCTATATGGTGAGCAGCGCTGCCATCACTGGTGCACAGAGCAGTTTCGACCAGGCAAAGCAGGAATACTTCCGCCGCATCAATGCCATGAACCTGCGCAACCCACGCATGATAGGTTTCGGCATCAGCAATTCCCAAACACTCCAGAGCGCATACCAAAATGCGGCAGGTGCCATCATAGGCTCTAAGTTCGTCAGCTTGCTCGACGATGCCCACGGTGATGCCGACAAAGCCCTCGACCAGTTGTTCAGTGCCCTTAGCTATACTCCCGCTCGTTAACGTTAATTAACTGACGTTTGTGCGGTTATTCAAAAAAAAATAAGTTACTTTGCACTCGGTAACGCAAGCGGTAACGTAAACGTTAACCCAAAAGAGGAGTAAACTAAAAACCAAACAAGCTAAGAAAAATATGAAACTGAAGAATCTTTTTATCGGAGCACTGATGACAGTCATCGCAGCTCCAGCTATGGCACAGGCACCTGCCATCGACGAAGTTCAGAAGCAGGCTGCTGCCCTCATCAAGGCAGGCAATGCCGATGGACTGAAGGATCTTGAGAAGGTAAACAAGAAGAATCCTACTGGGCTCGTCAGCATCGCCAAGGCTTACCTCGCTGCCGGTGATGTTGCCAATGCCGAGGCTACTGCCCAGAAGGCATACACCTTCGTCAACGAAAACAAGAAGGCTACCGCACAAGAGAAGTGTATCACATACATCACGCTCGGCAACATCGCTTCTGCTAAGGATGAAGCAGGCAACGCCGTTTCGTGGTATCAGAGTGCCATGTATGCCGACCCGCAGAATCCTGACGGCTACCGCCTCTATGCTACCGCAACCAGCAAGAGCGACCCTAATGGTGCCCTCGCTGCTATAGAGCAGGTGCGCCAGAACCGTCCCGACTATCCTGTTGACCTCATCGCTGCCGACATCGCCAACGGCGCTGGCAAGCCCGCAAAGGCTATCGAGTACTATTCTAAGGTGAAGCTCTCTGACATGCAGCCATACCAGCTCGGTGCTTACGCTACCAACCTCTATCTCACACAGAAGATAGAGAAAGCCGTAGAGGTAGCAGAATACGGTCTCACCGTAGCTCCACGCAGTGCTACCCTCAACCGTCTTGCTTTCTGGGGCAATACCGACCTCAAGAAGTGGGATGCAGCACTCGCATACGCTGACAAGCTCTTCTATGAGTCTGACTCCGTTAAGATAAGCTCCGACGACTATGGTCGTAAGATCAATGCCCTTCGCGGTGCAGAGCGCTACGACGAGGCTCTCGCTGAGCTCAGCAAACTCGCCAACGACCCTAAAATGCCAAAGGCTGACCAGCTCTTCGCCCTCAAGCAGATAGCACAGACCTATTCCGACAAGGAGGACTATGCCAATGCTATCCCTGCCTATGAGAAGTATCTTGCAGCAGCAGGCGACAAGGCATCAGCTACCGACATCGCAGGTCTCGGACAGCAGTATATGTACTACGCTCAGCAGAACCCAGCCAAGAAGGCTGAGTCTCTCATGAAGGCAGATGAGGTATTTGCCAAGATGGCACAGAACCCAGATCCTGCAACAGCCGAGTATGCTATCTACAAGCGTGCACAGGTTGCCAACCAGATGGACGGTGGCAAGGGACTGGCAAAGCCTTTCTACGACAAACTTATCGAGACTCCTAACTGCAACGTGGCACGCCTCAAGGAGGCTTACCTCTACAACATCTCTTACTTCGGAAACATCAAGAACGACATCAGCGGCGCTATGCCATACGCTGAGAAGCTTGCCGAGATTGACCCAGAGAACCCAGTTGCTAAGCAGGTATTGTCACTGAAGGAATAGATGATAAAGTTAATAGCTCTCGACCTCGACGGTACCCTTACCGACGACAAGAAAGACATAACGCCTCGCACCATGGATGCACTGATGAAAGTGCAAAGCCTCGGTGCGAGGCTCGTTCTTGCCTCTGGGCGTCCACCCTACGGCATGCGCCCCTTGGGCAAACTGCTTCACATGGAGCAATATGGCGGCATACTGTTGTGCTATAACGGTGGTCACGTGGAAGACTGCGCCACTGGCGAGGTCTATGTGGAGCGCCAACTGCCTGAAGAAGTGCTCCCCGTACTCCACGATATGCAGCAACAGTCGGGCATGACGCTCATGACCTACTATGAAGACAAGATTTTCACTGAGCACCCCGATGACGAGTTTGTCGGCATCTCCGCCTTCAACAACAAGATGCAGGTCATCGGCGTGGAAGACTTCGTGCGCGATGCACCCCGTCCGCTCAACAAATGCCTCATGGTAGGTCCCCACGACAAGCAGGTCGTATGGGAAGACAAGATACGCGAGGCTACCAAGGAACACCTCTACGTATGCCATAGCACGCCCTACTTCATTGAGCTCCTGCCGCAAGGCATCGACAAGGGTCCCTCGCTGCTCGCCCTCGGTGAACAGTTAGGCATCGCTCCCTCCGAGATTATGGCGTTCGGCGACTCCTTCAACGACATCCACATGCTGCGCCTTGCCGGTATCGGCGTCGCTATGGGCAATGCCGAGGAAGCCATCAAGCAGGCAGCCGACTTCGTCACCCTCGACAATAATCACGACGGCGTGGCTCATGCTCTTGAGCACTACAACCTGTAATGTCCCTATAACTCCCCTTAACTCCTAATAACAATGAATTTCCTTGAAGATACAATGAAATACCTCTTCACCCTCTTAGGCTTCGACCCGCAGAAGCACTCTGTCAAGACAGAGATGATGGCTGGACTCACCACGTTCCTCACCATGACCTATATCCTTGCCGTCAATCCGCTGATACTCAG
>JAFVBX010000061.1 GCA_017479675.1 Prevotella sp. | reverse complement strand
TCCTTGGTGTTGGATATATAGCCTATCGGCGCGTCAAACCAAACGTAGAGCACCTTACCCTCTGCACCCTCCACTGGCACTGGTATGCCCCAGTCGAGGTCACGAGTCATGGCGCGAGGCTGCAAGTCCATGTCGAGCCATGACTTACACTGTCCGTAAACGTTTGAGCGCCACTCCTTGTGGTCCTCCAGTATCCACTGCTTCAGCCACTCCTGATAATTGCCAAGGGGCAAGTACCAGTTCTTTGTCTTGCGCTTCACCAGTCCGTGTCCCGGATTGTTCTTGTTCGTAGGGTTGATTAGCTCGTCAGGAGAGAGCGTGGCACCACACTTCTCACACTGGTCGCCGTATGCATTGAGGTTATGGCAACGCGGACACTCGCCCACGATGTTGCGGTCAGTAAGGAACTCGCCCGTCACCTCGTCACAGAACTGCTCCTCCACCATCTCCTGCAACTCGCCCTTGTCATAGAGCGTACGAAAGAAGTCGGAAGCAAACTTATGATGCGTCTCCGAAGTGGTGCGGCTGTATATGTCGAACGAAATGCCGAAGTCCTCAAACGACTTCTTTATCAACTCATGGTAGCGGTCCACCACCTGCTGCACCGTGATGCCCTCCTTCTTCGCACGTATGGTGACAGGCACGCCGTGCTCGTCACTGCCGCCGATAAAGAGTACGTCACGTCCTTTCAGCCTCAGGTAACGGACATATATGTCAGCAGGCACATACACTCCTGCCAGGTGACCTATGTGCACACCGCCGTTAGCGTATGGCAGTGCCGATGTCACCGTAATCCTCTTATAGTTCTTCTGTTCCATCTGTTCTAATTAACAAATTGACAAATTTACGAATTAACTAATTTTCAACCTGCAAAGTTACCATTTTTTTCCCACATACGCAAATGTTTGTATTTTCAACCCTTGATATTTCATATTTTACGTTTCATGTTTTATGAAAAAAAGGTGGTCGGAATAGATGCCAGCACATCGATAAGGCTATATTCTTTTTCCGTGCAAATTATTTCGAAGAAAACGAACGTTGTCATGCCTTTAACTTGCTCCGGCTATGCTTTTACCTTGCTCTCGCTATGCTTCTAACTTGCCAAAGCATTGCTTCTAAATAACAAAATAGGCTAATTTGATAAACAAAATAGGTTAGTTTGTTAAACAAAATAGGTTAGTTTGTTAAACAAAATAGCCTGTTTTGTTTTTGCATTTAGCTTGTTTTGGTAGATAAAGGCTTAGCTATGACAGGCGAAAGGCTTAGCTATGACAGGTGGAAGGCTATGACATGACGGGCGGAAGGCTATGACATGACGGGCGAATAGCATAGTCAGAGCACAGAAAAAGGGCTGCTCCGGTTAAGGAGACAGCCCTGATGATTGTCAGTATAGTTAGGTAGGATTGTATGTATTGTTTAGTCAGTAACCTTAGAGGTCAACGTCGAGACCTGCCGCGAAGACACGGTTGCGACGGGTGAAGTTGTTGTTTGAGCCGTTGGAGTCGCGGAAGTCTGCTGCCTGCTCGTAGTCACGATAGTTGGTCTGGAAGTAGCCTACATTGACAGCCATCTTGTCGTTGATCTTGTACTTCACACCTGTGCCGAAGCTCCATGAATTGGTTACGAAGGTGAGGTCGGTCATATACTCGTCTGTGTTGCCGTATGTGGTGGTCTGGATACCACCGCTGACGGTCCAGCGCTTGTTCTTGCCGAAGTCGTACTCTACACCTGCGAGCCATTCGTCAGTGCCCTTTGAGAGCATGGTGTTCTTGTCGTCGTGGCGCACACCAGAAGCATCGAAATAGGTCTTCTTGGCGTTGCGGTCGTAGAAGTGGTGGTAGCCGCCGTTTATGCGGATGCCCTTTACGGGCTCTATCTCTATGCCGAGGGTGAGGAGGGCTGGAGTGTCCTCGCGCACCTTGGAACCGTTGACAAACTGGTTGACGGCAGAGAAGAGACCTGCCTCCTCAACGGTAGAGTTGTTCTTCATGTTCATCTTGGTGCGGAACTCATACTTCATGGCGAGGTTTACCCAGCCCAACTTTACGTCGAGACCGAGCAGAGGACATACGCCGAAGCCGTGCTGGTCGCTCTGCAGGTTTACGCCGTCATAGTATTTCTCCAGTGGAGCAGCCTTCTCGTTAAGCTGCTGACCTACTGCCTGAAGCTGTGCCAGCGTGGGATTTGTCTCTGGATTGGAGGCAACGGCGATAGCCTGTGCCGGTGTCATTCCGTTGTAAGCCAAGGTAGCAGCGGTCATCATCACGAGGTTGGTAGCACCAGAGGTTATGCCGCTTGATATTGCGCCGACGTAGTCACGAAGGTTGTAGTTGGTGCCGTTCTCGCCTGCCACCTTTATGTTTGATATCTCTGCCTTGTAGCTTGCCATGCCATAGAGGAAACGTACGCCTGCATAGCCTGAGACCTTGACAAACTTGGTGTCAACAATCTTGTATGCCGTGCCGAGGGTTATGCCGAAATAATACTGGCTACCCTCCATGAAACTCTGACAGCTGTAGCCCGTAGTAACGGGAACACTGGAGCCGAGCTGGTTGAGAGTAGGATTGAGCTGACCGGCTATAGGCTGTAAATAACCTGCCCACACCCTGCCTACGGCAGCATCGAAAGAGCCCAGTCCGTTCTTGAACTCACACTTGCCACCGCCACCAGCAACGGCAAATGAGCCCTGGAAAGAGAAGTTCTTCCAGTTGTAAGCTGCCTGCACAGAAGGGATGAATGGTGCCGTTGCTATACCACGATAGTGCTTGGTGTCATTGCCATCGTTCTTGGCGTCACTTGCGAATATGGGGTTCTGGGTGTTGGCGATACGCCTCTGCCATGCATACTGCCATGAGAAAGAGAGGTGCCAGCCTTCAGGCATCAGGGCAACACCCGCAGGATTGTTGTACACACCGTCGATGGCTATGACACCGTCACGTGCAGGGTTGCGGATGAACGCTGCGTTCTGGTTGGTGTTTGTCATCATGCCGCCAGCGTGCGCACGATTGAGAATCGAAAATTGAGAGTTGAAAATTGAGAATTGAAAGTTGAAAACTAATAAAAGTAATAGTACCTTTTTCATCGCTTTGTTATTGCTTTGTTATCCTTTATTTTTGCACATTTTTGATTTCGGTGTGCAAAATTACTACTTCTTCCACTATTCTTCCCCATTATGTCCCATATTTCCATGAGCACTTAACCTTTGTTAACACCTTTTTGGAGTTTAAAAGGTTTACTTCTTTCTTTATATTGCATTTTTGCATTAACTTTGCAAACAATAAATATATGTATAATAAAGTATGAAGAAGATTTTAACTTGCCTTATGGCAATACTTGGGCTGACCACAGCTTGCGGTCAGAAGAATTATGAGGATACAGACGTTGAGGGCTTTGCCAGGCTCATAGCCGACAAGGACGTGGTGGTGCTCGACGTGAGGACTGCTGAGGAATATGCAGAGTCGCACATAGAGCGTGCCGTCAACATAGACTACTATCAGAAAGACTTTATAGACAAGGTGAAAGCCACACTGCCTACGGACAAAACCATCGCGATATATTGCCGCAGCGGTCGCCGCTCTGCATTCGCCGCAGAGAAGCTTGCCGCCTATGGCTACAAACTGGTAAACCTCAAAGGGGGCATCATTGCTTGGCAGAAAGCAGGGAGGGAAGTTATAAAGTAAAAAGTAAAAGGTAAAAAGTTATATGCGTGCTGTTATACAAAGGGTTAGCAAAGCGTCTGTGACGATAGTTGATGAGAACGGGAACAAAACGCCAAAAGCAGAGATTGGTCAAGGCTTTCTCGTGCTGTTAGGCTGTTGCAACGACGACACACAACAGGATATAGACTGGCTGAGCAGGAAGATAACGGGCTTGCGTGTGTTTGACGACGAGAACGGTGTGATGAACAAGAGTATAATGGACGTTGGTGGTGACATACTCGTGGTGTCGCAGTTCACCCTTTGGGCAAGCTATAAGAAAGGTAACCGTCCGAGTTACCTGCGTGCCGGTAGCCACGACATCACCATACCGCTCTACGAAGCTTTCGTAAAGAAACTGTCGGAAGACCTTGGCAAGCCAGTAGGCACTGGCGAGTTTGGTGCCATGATGCAGGTAGATTTGGTAAACGACGGACCTGTCACTATCTGTATGGATTCGAAGAACCCGGAATAGAAAAAGAAAAAGCCCTGCCAGTCGGCAGGGCTTTTTCGTTATACTTTAATCTTTATACTTACTTAATATCTATTACAGGAATGTTGTCCTTATCGTTGTAGTAGAGGTTCTCACCTGCCATACCCCAGATGAAGGTATAGTAGTAAGTGCCTGCTGCTGCATGGATAGACCACTCAGGCGACATGATAGCCTGCTCGTTGTGCAGCCATACGTTGCGTGACTCCTGTGGCTGACCCATCACGTGAGAGATGGTCTGACCTTCTGGCAGGTTGAAATAATAGTAAGCCTCGATACGGCGGCCGTGGGTGTGAGGAGGCATAGTGTTCCACACAGCACCAGGGTTGAGCTGGGTGAGACCAAGCTGAAGCTGGCAAGGACCTTCCTCAAGCACGTCGTTGACGATGAGCTTATAAACGGTACGGTTGTTAGCCTCTTCCACAGTGCCTACCGGTCCCCATACTGCAGCCTTGAGAGAGCCCTTGCGTCCGTCGAGGGTAATCCACTGAGTCTTGTAGTGCTGGTGAGCAGTTGCTGAGTTGAGGTAGAACTTAGCAGGATTCTTCGGATCCTTAGAGCGGAACTCAACGACCTTGTTGACGTCCTTGTCCTTAGCGATGTGACCGCGACCTACATAGAGAGCCTCCTTTGGAGAGAGGGCATACTCCTTGCCGTCAACGATAACGACACCGTCGCCCAAGCCGCAGTTTACGATACCAATCTCACGGTTGTAAAGGAAATACTTCTCCTTGATAGTGTTGTCAACATCAAGACCGAGCTCCCAGAAGTTCTCAAGCTTCAGTGTCTTGGTGACAGGCATTGCACCACCAAAGATGAAGCGGTCATAGTGGCTGTAGGTAAGGAGGATAGAGTCTGCCTCCATCACCTTCTCCATCACGAAACGCTCACGCAGTTTCTTGGTGTCATAATGCTTGACATCGCATGGATGGCAAGCCGTCTGGAACTTTACGTGCTGAGCGCCGACGAAGCGGTCAGCCTCCTGAGCGCCGGCAGTGAGTGAGACTGCCAGCATAGCGATTGCAAAAATCTTTTTCATATTCTTTCGTTTTTTCGTTATTTCGATATGTCGTTATGTCGAATCCCCTTCCCCCTTGGGGGAGGTTGGGAGGGGCTTTACTTCTTGTTTATCCTCATGCGGTTCCAAACCACGAGACAGCATGTAAGGATTGTGAGGATGCCTGCACCGATGTAAGAGAGGTACTTCACACAAGCATAGATGAGAGTACTCAACGGGCTTGAAGCGAAGTCAAGTGCACCAGCCTGGAATCCTGCAGGTACCTGTACGGTCTTGTCGTCTGGGTGTATCTGTGCTACGGTGTGGGCAGCCATAGTGAAGTCACCTGCCATCCATGTTACGAAGTAGAGACCTACAGCCATCATGACGAGACCAACGATGAATGAGCGTAGCACATTGCCGTTGGTGTAAGGCAGTATCATTACAAACACATAGAACATACCGGCAAGTGAAGCAAGAGGCAGGAACTGGTTGCCTGGCAATACGACGGCAAGAACGAGTGTTACAGGGATAAGGAGCAGAGATACTACGAGGGTAGTAGGATGACCGATAACAAGTGCCGGTGACATACCGATGTAGAGTTCCTTATCCTCGCCGAACTTCTTGGCGATGAGTTCCTTCGTAGCCTCAGCGATAGGCTTCAGACCTTCGATGAAGAGAGAGGTGATACGTGGGATAAGTTCCATAACGGCACCCATCTTGATACCTATCTGCAGGGTGGTAGGTATGCGGTCAACAACCTCTGCCCAGTCCTTACAAGCCAGACAGCCGATGATGATACCGATGAGAACACCAAGGAAGAGAGGTTCGCCGAAGAGACCGAACTTCTTCTTCATGCCCTCAGAGTCAATCTGCACCTTGTTGATGCCAGGGATATAGTCAAGCACCTTGTTGATGACAACAGCGAAAGGCATGAAACCCTGACAGAAAGGCTGCGGGATAGAGATGCCATCCATACCAGGATAGAACTTCTGGAATTTCTTTGCCGTAACATCAGCAAGCACAAGGGTGATGATGTAGCAGATAATGGCTGCGAAGAAGCCCCATGCGATAGAGTCGGTCATGAAGTAGCACACTGCACCGATGAATGCGAAGTGCCAGTAGTTCCACAGGTCGATGTTGACGGTGCGTGTGCAACCGAGCAACAACAGCACGAGGTTGACGCCAAGGCATACAGGGATGATGAACGAACCGACGAGGGTGTTGTAAGCCACTGAAGCAGCAGCAGGCCATCCCATGTCGAACACACCCAACTCAAGGTTGTAAATCTCCACCACCTTAGAAAGAGCAGGTGACATAGTGTCAACGAGCAAGGCAGTGATAATACTGAGGCCTACGAAACCCACGCCTACAAAGAGACCTGACTTGAGAGCCTTAGAGAAGTTAATGCCGATACACACACCAAGGATGGTGAAGATGATAGGCATCATGACAGCGGCACCGAGGCCGATGATGTAAGAAAATACAGCTTCCATTGTGTTAATTATTTAGTTTTGTTTTTGCTATTTTTATAGGAACTATAGGTACTATTTAATCTCTATCGCCGCAGGCGAGTTGAGTTCTTTCTTCCAGTTCTCGAGATAATCGAACCACTCCTTTGAAGACTTGAAGCCGAAGGACTCAAAGTCGCAGGTGGCAGCAAACCAATAGTTGATGTGGTCGGTGTTGGTGCCTACTACATCAACGAGAGCCTGATTGGGCATAACCAGCTTTCTCGCTTTCTCATCATAGGTACCTATCTTTTCCTTCTCCATGTCCGAGAATCGTGTCTCACCTTTGTAATACTGCTCTGGTATGTTTACGGCAAGTCCTACGGTATGCTGCTCGTACACCTGTGGGTTGTTACCTGCCCAAGCCTTGCCCCAGCAAGCACGAAGTCCCTTGCAGTCGGAATGTTCCTCTGCACCGTTAGGGTCGGCAATGTCAACAGTACCGATAGCGAGCGGCAAGCCCTCTACTGCATGAGAGAACTTTACATCCACCTGCACGTCCCTGTGCCCCTTATATAATAAATAGGTGGTTACAACATCTACAGGTTTGAAGCTTTCCAACGGTTGCCATGCACGGTTGGTGATACGTAGCACTGTGCGCACTGCGCCTGCCGCTACCACCTCCATCGTGGTGTTACGCACATTATCATACATGATGGTCCATCCCTTCTTTGCGTCCCATGCGTGCATGGTGCCGCAACCGAAGGTGGAGCCAGTCCACAAGACATCGTCTCCTGAGCCTGCAGCCTTCTGTTCCGCAGTAGGATAGAAAGCCGTCTCGGCAATATCAGCCTTCAGCTGCTGATGACCATAGTAGTCAATAGACTGACGATGGTCGCAATAGGCACGGAAGCCCACCATGTCGTTCTCCATCACTGCACCATGAGGGAAGATATACTGATAAGGGTTGCTTGTCTTTGGGAATGTCACGGCATTTATCGGCATGTGCTTCTGGTTCTTCGCCGCACGGTCGCGAATAGCTATAGAGCCGTAACATACGGCAGGGTATTCACGTGGTGCTCCCTCGTCAGACAGTACAACGTCGAAAGTCTGCTTCTCTTTCTTCTTCATGTCCGTAACGAAAGAGAGTTCGTCATACAGACCGTCATCATCGAGGTCGTCAAGCTGACAAGGTATCTCCTTGCCGTCAAGGGTTACGAGTGCCGACTGTGTGGTGCCGTCAAGCTTTACCACCACAGGCACCGCCTTACGTTCTTTACAATAAGTATTGGCTACGCTAACCTTGACTGTCTTGTCTGCTGCCATAGCGGTTATCACCGCAAGCATACAGACAATTATCCATGCTGTTCTTTTCATTATCATTTAGGTTTCTTTCTTGCGTTATGTCGTTATTATGTTATGTCGGCATTTCGATATTTCGTTAAGAGGCTTCATCACAAACTCACGCTCCTTCATCAACGGGTGGGGAATGACGAGGTCTGGTTCATTGATTATCTCATCGCCGTAGAGCAGTATGTCTATGTCAATGATGCGGTCATGATACATTCCTCCCCTACTCTTCCTTGTGCGTCCCATTAGGCGTTCTATCTTCTGCGTTTCCGTCAGCAGTTGTCTTGGCGAGAGTTCGGTCTCCACGCATATCACGGTGTTCAAAAACTCATTCTGCGACTGAAATCCCCACGGCTCCGACTTATATACCGAAGAGCGTCTGGCTATCTTGCCTACCTTCTGCTCTATCAGTTCATACGTCCGTAGGATGTTTCCCTCCTTGTCACCCAGGTTTGCTCCTATGCCAAGGTATGCCTCAGTCATTGACAATGAGTATCACGTCACCGAAGCAACCGAAGTTGTAGCCTGCCTTCACAGCCTGCTTATAGGCTTCCATCACGAGGTCATAGCCGCCAAAGGCGCATGTCTCCATCATCATGACAGACTTAGGGTGATACAGGTTGACCAGACAAGCGTCTGCCAGTCCATAGTCGTATGGGGGGAAGATGAACTTGTTTGTCCATCCGTCGTAAGGCTTTATGAAACCGTCAGTACCTACCACTGTCTCCGTTGCCTTGAGGACGCTGGCACCTATCGCACATACGTGGTGACCTGCCTTCTTAGCACTGTTGATGGTGTTACATGCCTCTTCCGTCACGTGCATCTCCTCCGAATCCATCTTGTGCTTGCTGAGGTCTTCCACCTCTATGGGGTGGAAATTGCCCAGTCCGCAGTGGAGTGTCACGAAGGCACTCTTGATGCCGTGTATGTCGAGGCGCTTCATCATTTGGCGAGTGAAATGCAGTCCTGTAGAAGGAGCCGTAACGGCACCCTCCTCTGAAGCAAACACAGTCTGGAAGTCTTCAAAGTCTTCTTCTGTCACAGGGCGGTCAAGCTGTCCGTCCTTTCCCTTATGGTCTATGATATAGCGCGGCAGCGGTGCCTCACCAAGTGCAAATATCGACTGCTTAAACTCCTCATGAGGACAATCATAGAGGAAACGTAATGTACGTCCGCGTGAGGTGGTATTGTCTATTACCTCTGCCACCAGTGAGCCTTCGCGGTTAAAGAACAGTTTGTTGCCGATACGTATCTTACGTGCCGGCTCCACCAGAACGTCCCACAGGCGCATCTCCTGGTTCAACTCACGCAGCAGGAACACCTCTATCTTGGCGTCGGTCTTCTCCTTGGTGCCATACAGACGTGCAGGAAAAACCTTGGTGTTGTTGAACACAAACATGTCATCCTCTCCGAAGTAGTCGAAGATGTCGAGCAACGTCAGGCACTGTTTCTTTCCGTTCTCGTCCTTGATAGCCTTGCCCTTGGCATCGGTCTTGTAGAGGTTTATCTTCTGTGACTTCTTGTGTACCACCACCATGCGACATTCGTCGGGGCGCTTAATGGAGAATGTTGTCTCCTCGCCTTTGTCGTTAGTCACTGTATGTTCTATGCTGTGGGGGTATAGCGCCACCTGAGCACTGGGTAGGTTGAAATCAAACTGTGATAGCTTCATTTATATAATTGAGAATTGAAAATTGACAATTGATAATTATGATTACGTATTTCTTAACTCTTAACTTTTAGCTCTTAACTTCTTCGAGCCACTGTTCGAAGTCGTCGAGCTTTATGCAGTCTTCTATGCGGACGTCTCCCAGACGGGTGCGACATAGCTGCGTGAGGTATGCCCCGCTGTCCAACGCCCTTCCGATGTCACGTGCCAAGGCTCTGATGTACGTTCCCTTGCCACATTCCACACGTATCTGTGCCTGCATCTTCTCTGGGTCGAACCACAGGAGTTCTATCTCATCCACGTGCACGGGTTTGGCATCAAGCTTCACGTCCTCACCTCTCCGCCTCAGTTCATAGGCACGGTCGCCGTTCTTCTTCACCGCGCTATATGTCGGAGGCACCTGCATTATGTCGCCCTTGAACTGCTCCAGCACCCTCAGTATCGCCTCCCTGTCGATATGCTCCGTAGGGAACGTGGCGTTCACAGGATGCTCCATGTCATAGCTCGGCGTCGTAGCACCAAACTGCAGTGTGGCGGTATATTCCTTACTGTGGTACTGCAAGGAGGGTATCTGCTTGGTGCATTTCCCTGTGCAAAGTATCAGCACCCCTGTAGCAAGAGGATCGAGCGTGCCTGCATGTCCCGTCTTAACCCGCTTCACGCCTGCCGCCCTCGATATGCGAGTGCGCACAAAGGCGAGTGCGCCGAAGCTCGACATACCGTAAGGTTTGTTGATATGCAGTATCTCGCCCTCTACGAAGTTCATTTCTTCTCCTTTATAGTTCCTATAGTATCTATAGTGACTATAGTATGCTTGTTGCAATAAGCAGCGCACCCACTATGGCGCAGTATATGCCGAAGTATATCAGTTTGCCGCGCTTCACGATGTTTATCATCCATTTACAAGCCAGACAACCGAATATGAAGGCAGCCACGAAGCCGACCACAAGCGGTAGTGTCTCTATGTTGCCTGCCACGTTCTCACCCTTTGTCATCTTGAGCACGTCGAGCAGTGCCTCACCCAGTATGGGTGGTATCACCATGAGGAAAGAGAACTGTGCCAGCGACTCCTTCTTGTTGCCCAGCATCAAGCCTGTAGCTATGGTGCTGCCAGAGCGCGAAACGCCAGGCAATACTGCCACCGCCTGTGCCAGACCTATGATGAAAGCGTCCTTCAGCGAAATCTTCTCCCTCTGGCGTGGCTTAGCGTAATATGAGAAGGTGAGCAGTGCCGCCGTTACCAGCAGACCGCATCCTACCACCAGCAAGCCTGAGCCGAATGCCTCCTCTACATAGTCCTTGAAGAACACACCCACTATGCCTACAGGTATCATCGACACGATGATGTTGATGACATAGCGTGTCTCGCTGTTCATCTCAAACTTGAAGAGACCTTTCAGCAGCCATACTATCTCTTTCCACAGCACCACGAGGGTTGACAACACCGTTGCCACGTGGACTGCCACAGTGAAAAACAAGTTGTCCTCTCCATTCTCCATGCCGAAGAGCGCCTGACCTATTGCCAGATGTCCGCTACTGCTGACGGGCAGATACTCCGTCAGTCCCTGCATGATACCTAATATAAGTGCTTCTAACCAGTCCATCACTTCCTCCTATACATTATACCAGCAATAACCGACAGGAAGCCAAAGAGGCACACTAACGGTGCCACCTTAACGCGCAATGGTGAGAATATCTCAGCATCAAACTGCGCATTCGTTGACTCCGCACCTGTCATCATCACAAAACCAATCACCACGATAAGCATGCTCACGCCTATCATGATGAAATTTATCTTTCCAAAAGCAAAATCTTCTTTTTCCACCTTATTTTATTATTATATAGATACTATAGTCGCTATAGTTACTATAGGAACTGTCTCGATTATATCTTATACAACCTCTTCGTCGGCATACGCAGGAATCTCGTCACCGAGACATACACGCAGATAGTTGAGATAAGCAAGCCAAACAGCAGCACCGCAGTGCCCGTTATTGCCAGCACCTCCCAAGTCACCACCGTAGTGATGTCCGGCTCATACCTGTACAGCGCATACAGTCCGCCAGCCAACACGAGGTCGGCTATTATGCCTGCCACGAGTCCCTCAAAGACTGCCATAGCGAGGAACGGTCTGCGTATAAAACTCCACGATGCGCCCACCAGCTTCATCGTGTTGATGGTGAAACGGCGTGCATAGACACTCAGCTTCACCGTATTGTTTATCAGCGAGAACGATACCAGCGTTAGCAGCACCGCTATCACCAGCATTACCAGCATCACCTTCTGCAAGTTACGGTTCACGCTGTCCATGAGGTCCTTCTGGTAGCTCACCTCCGCCACCTGACGATACGACTTCAGGTCCTTTGCTATCCACTTCAGCGAGTCGCCGTTGGCACAGCTCGCCTTCAAGTGCAGCTCTGCCGATGGCACAAAGGGGTTGCCGCCGAGAAACTCCGACGGGTCCGTTCCCAATGCCGCCGTCTGTTCCTTCAGCGCCTGGTCACGTGTGATATACTCCAGCTTAGTGACGTATGGGCGTGTCTGCATCCTGCGACATATCACTGCCGCATCATGGTTTGACACATCCTCACCGAACATCACCGTCACCGTGAGGTTTTCCCTGACATAATTCGTAAGATTGTGGGCTGTCAGACCGATAAACACCACGAGGCCTAACAATATAAGAACCAACGACGTACTGATACACAGCGTCACAGCCTGCAAGCCACGTCCATTACCGTTCCTTTTCCTTTTCTTTGTTGACATAAGTGTACAATTAGCCAAATTCACTTGCAAAGGTACAACAAAAAGAAAACACCGACAACATTTTAACTACGTTTAACAAACAAAGCGGGCTCACCTTTTTTCAGTGAGCCCGCCCTATATTATATATAAGGTGTATTCCCTCTCGGATTACATCTCAGCGCCAGCAGCGGTGAACTTCTTACCGTTCTTCACGATAACCACCTTGCCGTTCTCTACGAACTTGCCGTCTTCAGCAGCAGCACCCTCAGCGTTTACCTCGTTGATGCCTGTAGCTACTACTACGACAGCAGCCTCGCCGAAGCCACCCTTAGCGTTAGCAGCACGTACGGTATATACTGGGTCAGCAGTAATGCTGAGAGTCGTACCCTCCGTAGAGCTTGCAGAAACGTCATAGGTATTTTCTGTTGTCAGAGCGAGGAACTCGCCGTCCTTCTCGATGAGGTAAGCAGGAGCATCACCAGTGATAGTGATAGTGTTGCCCTCCATTGTTGCCTCTGTAACAGCAGCCTGAGCTATAGCAGCCTGAGCTGTAGCAGCCCACTCGCCGAGAACGTTGTCAATAGTATAGTTAGCAGCCTCTTCCGCTGTGAGGTAGAGCGCGTCAGCTGAAGCACCCTTACAATCATCAAGTACGTGACCTGTTATAGCATTGCCGTTAGCATCAGTAGTATTGTACTCATGGAAACGAAGCACAAGACCATTGGTCATGTTCGTGAATGCCTTTGCAGAAGGCAGGAGCTTACATACCGTGTTGATCCATGTAGCAGCAGGTGAACCGTTCCATGGACGGCAGAAGTTATACTTGTTAGCCTGATCAGCAGCACCGTCGATTGTACAGTTGAGCATCAGGTAACCCCACTGGGTTGTTGCATCGGTGTTAGGAGCAGCTACTACGTTTGCACTGCTGCGTGAGTTGATGTAGAGTGTGGTGTTGTTGAATACCACGTCACCACCACCGCAGAGGAAGTCAACAGTACCAGTGATGTAGCAGTTATCGAAGAATGCTTTCTGTGTTGCTGCACCATTTGAGTAGTATGTATCCTGTCCAGAGAGCAATGATACGTTCTTGCAGATGTTCTTAGTACCCTTGTCCTGGATAGTTACGCAACGTGAAGCTGATGGTGTTGCGCAGTTCTCAGCAGAGCAGTTGAGTGCAAGGTCTTGCAGGTAGATATTGCTACCAGAGAACAGGAGTGTAGCTGTGATGCCGATACCCTCCTCGTCTGGAGCGTTCTTAATCTTCACGCCATCCTGTGACTCACCGATGATAGATACATTGCTTG
>JAFVBX010000060.1 GCA_017479675.1 Prevotella sp. | reverse complement strand
CTTTGTCTTGGTAGGAGCCCTCGTCACCATGATAGTACAGGCATCGGCAGCCACGATGGCTATCACCCTCATGCTTTTCAATATGCACATACCAGGCTTCGGCTTCGAGCAGGCAGCAGCCCTCGCTATGGGTCAGAACATCGGTACCACCATCACGGCATTCATGGCATCAATGGCTGCCAACACACAGGCACGCCGTGCAGCCCTTGCCCACATGTTCTTCAATGTCTTTGGCGTTATCCTTGTGCTCATCATATTCTATCCGGCATGCAACGCCGTCGATTGGTTCTGCACCAATGTCATGGAGACGGGCAACGATATGTACAAGCTCTCCACGTTCCATACCGCCTTCAACCTGCTTAACACCCTGCTCCTCATCTGGTTCGTACCTCAGATAGAGCGCTTCGTGTGCACCGTTCTTCCTCAGAAGGAGCAGGACGAGGAGTACCGCCTGCGCTTCATCTCTGCAGGTCTGCTCTCCACAGCCGAGCTCTCCATTCTTGAGGCTAAGAAGGAAATCAACAACTTTGCTGAGCGTTGCTACAAGATGTTCGGTCTCGTGGTTGACATACTGAAGGTAGAGAAAGACGACGACTTCACCAAGCAGTTCTCACGCATAGAGAAATACGAGAATATCACAGACTCTATGGAGGTCGAGATTGCCAACTACCTCAACAAGGTGAGCGAGGGTAGGCTGTCCGACGAGTCAAAGGGGCGCATACAGCGCATGATGCGCCAGATAGACGAGCTGGAGTCCATCGGCGACTCTCTCTACAACCTCGCGCGCACCCTCAACCGTCGCCGCAAGAATGTCAAGACACGCTTCACCCAAGAGCAGATGGAGCATCTCAATTCCATGCTCGTGCTTGTTGACAGCGCCATGACCGAGATGGTGAAGATGGTAGCCCATCCCGATGCGCAGGGCATCTCCTACACCCGTTCGCAGAACATCGAGAACGAGATAAACAACTACCGCTCACACCTCAAGGGGCAGAACCTCACTGACGTCACCAACGGACTCTACTCCTATCAGCTCGGAGTCTATTACACCGACTTCATCAACGAGTGCGAGAAGCTTGGCGACTACATCATCAACGTGGTGCAGGCGGCTGCCGAATGCTCCCGTCATCAGCAATAACTGTCTTATTATGATAATTTTGCAAAGAAAAAACATAAAAAATTGGCAAAAGATTTTCTTAACACGTAAATTTTTTGTAACTTTGCAACCGCTTTGGTAAAATCTACCATTCAGCGAACATACAAATCATTAAAAATACAGAACATAAATACTTATGACAAAGGCAGATATCATCAACGAAATTGTAGCTACCACTGGTGTCGCAAAGCGCGATGCAACGGTATGCGTCGAAGCCACCATGAGGATTATTCGTGATGCCATGTGCAACGAAGAGAACGTTTATCTTCGCGGTTTTGGTACTTTCGTTGTCAAGAAGCGCGCTGAGAAGACGGCACGCAACATATCAAAGAACACCACGCTCACCATACCAGCTCACAACTACCCGGGCTTCAAGCCAGCCAAGAGTTTCCAGCAGCGTATGAAGGGCGAGGCAGTAACCTCAGAGGATTAGTTCCCCTCTCCACCTTAACGAGACAAACCGAATTATTCAAACATTAAAATATTCACAATTATGCCTAACGGAAAGAAAAAGAAGGGCCACAAGATGGCAACTCACAAGCGTAAGAAGAGACTGAGAAAGAATCGTCATAAGAGCAAGTAACTCTGACGAAGACTTTCACAAAAGAATAAAAGAGCGAGAGACAGCTTCGATAAAAAGAAGCCTCTTGCTCTTTTTTGTTTACCCACGTTAAAAGAATCATCGATGACAAGCGAACTGATAATAGACGTTAGAGAGAAGGAAATATCTATTGCGTTGCTTGAAGACAAGGACTTGGTGGAGTACCAGACCGAGCCCCGCGATGCCCTGTTCTCTGTAGGCAATATCTACCTCGCCAAGGTGAGGAAGATAATGCCGGGTCTCAACGCTTCGTTTGTAAACGTTGGCTTCAAGAAGGATGCCTTCCTCCACTATCTCGACCTCGGCATCCCCTACAACTCATACCAGAAGTGGCTCAAGCAGATTACCAGTGACCGCAAGAATCTCTTCCCCTTCGAGAAAGCCTCGCGCTTGCCCGACCTGCCCAAGGAGGGCAGCGTTGCCAACGTGCTCACGGTATGTCAGGACATACTGGTGCAGATTGTCAAGGAGCCTATATCCACCAAGGGACCGCGTCTTACAGGCGAGATATCCTTTGCTGGCAGATACCTCGTCCTCATGCCTTTTGGCGACAAGGTGAGCGTGTCAAACAAGATAAAGAGCGGACAGGAGCGCTCACGCCTCAAGCAGCTGGTACACTCCATCAAGCCGCGCAACTGCGGCGTCATCGTGCGCACCGTTGCCGAGGGACTGCGACTGGAAGATATACAGGCAGACATGGATATCCTCGCCAGGCGCTGGGAGGAAGTGCAGCGCCGCATACAGGCTGCCACAGACCGTCCTCAGCTCGTCTTCGAGGAAACCAGCCGCGCTGTTGCAATGCTGCGCGACCTCTTCAACCCCACCTACGAGAGCATCTACGTCAACGACCAAGACGTCTATGAGGAGATAAAGCGCTACGTGGAGCAGATAGCCCCCGACCGCGCACATATAGTAAAGATGTACGATGGCAAGGTGCCCATCTTCGACAACTTCAACGTCACCAAGCAGATAAAGTCAGGCTTCGGCAAGACTGTCAACTACAAGCACGGCGCCTATCTCATCATAGAGCATACCGAGGCAATGCACGTCGTTGACGTCAACAGCGGCAACCGTGCACGCGGTGTTAACGGTCAGGAGGCTAACGCCCTCGACGTCAACCTTGGAGCTGCCGACGAGCTGGCACGCCAGTTGCGCCTGCGCGACATCGGCGGCATCATCATCGTTGACTTCATCGACATGAATCTCGCCGAGGATCGCCAGCTGCTCTACGAGCGTATGTGCAAGAACATGCAGAAAGACCGTGCCCGTCACAACATTCTGCCCCTCAGCAAGTTCGGACTGATGCAGATAACACGCCAGCGTGTGCGCCCTGCCATCGACGTCCACGTGGAGGAAGACTGTCCTACCTGCATGGGCAGCGGCAAGATAAAGAGCAGCCTGCTCTTTACCGATGTATTGGAGCAGAAGATAGAGTACCTCACGCGCAAGGTAGGCGAGAAGCACTTCACGCTCTATGTCCACCCCTTCGTGGCATCATTCATCAACAAGGGCTTCTGGAGTCTCAAGCGCCGCTGGCAGCTGAAGTACGGCAGTGGCATACCCTTCATAGCCCCGTCGTTCGACATCATCCCCTCGCAGGAACTTGCCTTCCTCGACTACCGCTTCAAGGATCGCCAAGGCGAGACAATCGATATGACACAAGAGACCGACGGCAACTAACTGTCGGTCTCTTTTTTTAGTTAAATAAACAAAAAAAACTTGCCTCTCGTCCTGTCTTTCACCTTTTCTTTGTATCTTTGTCCGTAGATACAAATACAAAGAACATAATATTCATTTATTTAAATCTAACAAAAACAGAAACATTATGAAAAAGAAATTCATTTGTACCGTTTGTGGATATATCCATGAGGGTACCGAGCCACCGGCACAGTGTCCACAATGTAAGGTTCCTGCATCAAAGTTTAAGGAACTTGAAGAGCAGGGCGGAGCTTTGCAGTTTGTTCAGGAGCACGTAGTAGGTATAGCTAACGAGTATGGCGTTGACGAGGAGATGTATAAGGATCTCAGGGCCCACTTCTCAGGTGAATGCTCAGAGGTAGGTCAGTATCTCGCCATGTCGCGTCAGGCAGACCGCGAGGGCTATCCTGAGGTTGCCGATGCCTTCCGTCGTTATGCGTGGGAGGAGGCAGAGCATGCAGCCAAGTTTGCCGAACTTCTCGGCGACTGCGTATGGGACACCAAGACCAACCTTGAGAAGCGCATGAACGCCGAGGCTGGCGCTTGTGAGGATAAGTTCCGCATCGCCAAGAATGCCAAGGCAGCAGGCTGGGACGCTATCCACGACACCGTTCACGAGATGGCAAAAGATGAAGCACGTCATGGCAAAGGTTTCGAAGGTCTCTATAATCGCTATTTTAAGTAGTATAATCATCATCGCCCTTACCGTCCGCACATGTCGGAGTGAGGGCGATGATTCTGTCAGCCCTGCTGAAAGTCCCGTCGTAGCTATTGACACAGCCCTGCAGGCACGCATCGACTCCTTTGTCGCCGCAGTGCCCCATGTAGGCAGGCTGGGTTTGATGGTCTATGACGTCACGGCTCGTCAGGAAGTCTATAGCTATAATGCCGACACCATGATGAGCCCCGCTTCGTGCATGAAGCTCCTCACGTGCGTCGCTGCCCTCAAGAAGTTCGGCAAGTCCGCTGTCCACAAGACACGTCTCTACACCTCCGGCAAGATGGTTGGCGACACTCTTGTGGGTGACGTGACACTCAAGACACAGTTCGACCCCCTCTTCAATCGCGACAGCCTCTACCTCATGACCGAGGCACTCGCTGCCAAGGGCGTCAAGAAGGTGAAGGGTAGGGTAGTGCTCGACATGGCAGACTACGATGCCATGAGCCACGAAGCCCACTGGACCCCCGGCGACCTGCGCACACGCTATCTCGGACTTCCCTTCGCTGGCGGAGCCAAGTTGCGCCGCGAGATGCTCTATGCTCTTGTCCATGCAGGCATCGCCGTCAGCCCTGCCGACATTGTCTATGGCAGGCTCAGCTATGCCGCCTCCACCCTCGTCAGCGAGATACGCACACCCATGCATCTCTCCATCGAGAAAGCCATGAAAAACTCCTCCAACATCAACGCCGAGGCACTCCTCTATCCCTTGGGCTACACCAAGAGCCGCCAGGGCAACTTCCGCACTAACGGACTACAGGTGCTCCGCGAGTTCGTCAGTCAGGAGCTCCACATGCCCCTCGCTGCCACGTGCCACATAGACGACGGATGCGGACTGTGCCCCAACGACAAGCTCACCCCGCGACTACTCGTCACGCTGCTCACCTACGCCTATGACCATAGGTACATTTTCAACGAGATATACGCCGACCTGCCCCTATCAGCCACTGACGGCACCCTCCACGACCGCCTTCGCAAACCAAACGTGGCAGGCAGGATAAAGGCAAAGACCGGCACACTCACCAAGGAGGATGGCATCAGCTCCCTCTCAGGCTATTACCGTGCCTCTGACGGTCATCTCATGGTCTTTTCCATCATCAATAATGAGTGCCCCGTGATGGACGGCAGGTGGTGGCAAGACAAGTTTCTTACCCGTATCGTTACCCTTTGACAATTATCAATAAATCACGCACTTACGCAAACTTTCCCCTAAAACTGTTTGCGCACACAGTTTTTTGTCCGTAACTTTGCACTCGCAAATTGCGTAACGCACTGTGAGCCTGCCATGCAGACACTCACTATTTGCTTCGCGCGAACGCGTTTGTCACTCGCAAAAGCTGAGATACGCTCATGTGTAGAGCCTCTCAGCATAGTATTAACCGGAAGTCGGAAGAGCCCGGCGCGACACGGCAAAGACCTGCAGTAAGCACCTTTTACGGCAAAATCTTTGAACGCTACTCTTCCAGAGCTGCCACCCGAACTGCTGCCATTCAGCATTTAGCTCCGCAATAAGCGATGCACTCTACCACAAACCCACTATCATGGTAGTTTTGGCAAGACGTCAGGAGGCAAACGAACTCAGGCTTCTGAAACTCTAACATTATGCGTTTTAACAAGATTGCAAAGGTAGTATTATTTACACTTATCATCAACAGCTTCGTGACAGAAGCCATCGCCCGTGACAACGGGAAAAAGTTCAACTGGGGACCATTGATGGATGCCATCACCCAGGTAGAGAGTGAAGGAAACAGTCGTGCCGTCAGCGGCAAAAGCTGTGGCGCCATGCAGATTACCCCCATACTGGTGGAAGACTGCAACGCCATACTCAAGAAACGCGGAGAGAGCAAGCGCTATACGCTCAACGACCGCTTTAGTGTAAAGAAGAGTAGAGAAATGTTCGTACTCATCATGAGCCACTACAACCCCCATAACGACATAGAGCGCGCCATACGCCTATGGAATGGCGGAGTACGATACACTGTGAAGGGTACACAGGGTTACTATAACAAGGTGATGCGCCTTTACCGCAACTAAGCATCGCCACCAGAAGCACATAACATTTATCGCATCAAAGCATAGCTTTTATCCCGTCAAAGCATAACATTTAT
>JAFVBX010000008.1 GCA_017479675.1 Prevotella sp. | reverse complement strand
GACGGTCCGTTCATCTTCTGCGTGAAGCGCTTCACCGTCACCGCCCCTGCCGTGTCGGCAAGAAACTCCAGTTCGTCAAGATACTCCTTCGTCTTCGCCTCATCCTGCTGTGGCGTGATGAGACCTACCAAGACTGCTGTCTCGGCTTTTGCTTCTGATATGACGAATTCTTTCATGACTTGACTACTTTCTGCATTTAGTATGCAAAATTACAAAATAATTATGAATTAAGAGTTAAGAAGCAGGAAAATTTTTAATTCCTAATCAACTAATCACTCCCCAGTCCACGCTATGCTTGCGTATCTCTGCCAGACGGTTCCACAGCATCTGATGTTCAGGAGCGTTACACTCGGGGTCGCTGTCTATTATCTTCTGTGCCTCGTCTCTTGCCAGCTGCACTATCTGACCGTCAGTAGCTATGTTTGCTATCTTCAGGTCAAACGCCATACCGCTCTGCTGTGTACCTTCCAAGTCGCCAGGACCTCTTAGCTTAAGGTCTGCCTCTGCTATGCGGAAGCCGTCGTTAGTCTCACACATTATGTCGAGCCTCTTCTTCGTCTCGTTAGAGAGCTTGCGGTCGCTCACCAGTATGCAGTACGACTGATCGGCACCTCTGCCCACTCTGCCTCTCAGCTGGTGCAGCTGTGAGAGTCCGAAGCGCTGTGCCTCCATGATGACCATCACCGAGGCATTAGGCACGTTCACTCCCACCTCTATCACCGTCGTTGCCACCAGCATCTGCGTCTCACCTCTGGCAAAGCGTTGCATCTCCTGTTCCTTCTCCGCAGGCTTCATCTTGCCGTGCACTTTACTGAGACTGTATGTAGGGAATACCTCCTGCAAGTGGGCGAAGCCTGCCTCAAGGTCTTGCAGGTCCATCTTCTCGCTCTCCGTTATCAACGGATATACCACATACACCTGCCTGCCTTTTGCCACTTCCTTGCGTATGCCCTCATAAAGGCTCGTCATCTGGTCCTCATATTTATGCAGCGTCATGACGGGTTTCCTGCCTGGCGGCAGTTCATCTATCACGCTCACGTCGAGGTCTCCGTATATCGTCATGGCAAGCGTGCGTGGTATGGGTGTCGCCGTCATCACCAGTATGTGGGGCGGGTTGTCGTTCTTATTCCACAGTTTTGCCCTCTGTGCCACACCGAAGCGGTGCTGCTCGTCTATCACGGCAAGTCCCAAGTTATGGAACATCACGTTATCTTCTATTATGGCATGCGTGCCCACCAGTATGTTCACCTCGCCGTTCTGCAATCCCTCCATCACGGCTTCCCTCCGCTTGCCCTTCACTATGCCCGTGAGCAACTCCACGCGAATAGGCAATTTTGTCCCCGTTAACGTTCCCGTTCCCGTTAGAAACTCCTGAATCGTCGCCAGATGTTGCTCGGCGAGTATCTCCGTAGGCGCCATCATCACAGCCTGAAAACCGTTATCTACTGCTATGAGCATTGCCATCAGTGCCACCAATGTCTTGCCCGAACCCACGTCACCCTGCACCAGTCGGTTCATCTGCCTGCCAGTGTTCATATCCTTGTGTATCTCGTGCATCACCCTCTTCTGTGCCCCCGTCAGCTCGAAAGGCAGGTTGTGCCGATAGAAGTCATTGAACGCCTGTCCCACCTTTGGCAGCACATAGCCTTTGTACTTCCTGCGGTTGTTGGCGGCATAGCGCAGTATGTTGAGCTGCACGTAGAACAGTTCCTCGAACTTCAACCTCTCCCTTGCATACTGCAGCTCATACTGGTTGCTGGGATAGTGCACCTTGCGCATCGCCTCGTCGCGGCTCATCAGGTGCAACGGCTTCGTTATGTAGTCGGGCAATGTCTCGGGCAACGGCGGCAGTTTCTGCAACAGGCTCTTCACCAGTTTCTCCACCGTGCGGCTCGTCATGCCTGCCTTCTTCATCCTCTCGGTGGTGACATAGTAGGGTTGCAGTCCCATGTTGTTGAGCGTCAGCTGACTTGCGTCGTCCATTTCCGGATGGCTTACCTGGAACCTGCCGTTATACACGCTCGGTCTGCCAAACACTATGTAGTCCCTACCCACCTTGTAGCTCTTCTTGATATACTGCACACCTGAGAACCATACCAGGTCCATCACCCCCGTGCCGTCGCCGAAGTGCGCCACAAGACGTTTCTTGCGCAGGCCCATGTCGAAAGTCTCAAACGACAGTATCTGCCCTCTTATCTGCACGAAGGGCATCTCCAGGCTCAGCTCCCTTATCTGGTATATCCTGCTGCGGTCCACGTGTTTGTAGGGATAATACTCCAACAGGTCGCCGAACGACTTCACGCCCAGCTCCTTCTCAAGTATCTCTTTCCTTTGCGGACCTACGCCAGTCAAGTACTTTATGTCCTGTTCCAGAATGCTCATCTGCATGCAAAGGTACAAAAAAAATTAAGATACACCTTATACTTTATACTTTTTTTATTACCTTTGCACCCAATTTCCAAACATAAAGCCAACAAAAAATGACCTTACGCATAATAACACTACTCCTCACAGCCCTCACCATGCTGGGCACCACAGCGCAGGCAGCAGAGCGCGAAAGCCCCAACGCCAGGCAGGCACGCCAGATGTTCATGCAGACATGGAACCGCGTCTTCAACGAGCACGGCGCCTCGCTCCACTACAAAGTCAACGTCGCCAACGTATATAAGACCGAAGGCACCATCTGGTACAAGGGCAAGAAAAGCCACTACGTATCCAAGAACAGCCTCGGATGGAACGACGGCACCACAGCCTACATCACCAAGGAAAAGAAGAAAATCGTCGAGATATACCCTGCACAGTCAAAAAAGAAAGGCAAGTACGAAGACAAGTTTGAATTCAAGCCCGACAACTATACCTACAGCATAACCAACGACAAAGAGGGCTACCTCATCACCGTCAAGGCAAAGAAAGGTGTCGATGGTGTGAAGGAGGCACGCCTTATCCTCGACCGCACCACCCGCGACCCCAAGACTATACGCATCAAGGTGGCATTCCTGTGGGCTAAGCTACAAATCTCCAACTTCAAGTCGGGCAATGTCGATGATGCCATCTTCACCTTCCCACGCAACAAGTACCAAGACTACAAATTCATCGACAAACGCGAATAAGACCACCCCACTCCGCACCCTTAACGATTAAAAAACGTTAAAAACAAACATTCTTTCAACCTTAAACTTTCTACTTTCAACTTTTCTTCGTACCTTTGCACCCGCAAATTCAAGAAGGATGGCTCCTTAGCTCAACTGAATAGAGCATTTGACTACGGATCAAAAGGTTGCAGGTTTGAATCCTGCAGGAGTCACAAAGCAAAGCCCCTTGCCTTTTCTTTTGGCAAGGGGCTTTATTTTATGTTCTCATCATTAGATGAAAGTTGGCTTTTACATAAATGGTTAATATTCTATCAGGTCGAGACCTTGAGAGCTATAAAAAGCAAACTTGCGGTCGCTTAACAAGAGCGTAAGGCACTCCGTTATGGTTTATTTAACGTTGAGGTCTGCATAAGCAATTTACATCACATCGCCCTCATGGACTCATGTGCATAATTTTGGTAATTGCCCAGAATCTGCTCTACATGAATAACCTCTGGACAAGAGTCCCATGTAACACCGCCACCCATAAGATACCAATGGTTACGTTCCTTTACGGGCACTCGCTTTAGAGACGGAAAAGCAGATATAGGCATCATTATAGAACGTCCGTCCTGCAAATCCACCTGAAACTTACCCCTGTGGGGAAAGGACAGTTTCTTTATCTTTGGCTCTACATTCCAATATCCCTCTGTTTTATACATACTCTTCTCCTCCTTATTTTTTTACTTTGATTATTCTGACAGACTTGCCCTGCTTAAAGAGCTCCCACTGGCGAAGCATCCTCTCACGATATTCGGCAACGATAGCGACAACTTCCTTTACCTGCGCATCGGTAAGGTCACCTTGTTCCGCCAATTCCACTTCCGGCTCCAACCATATCTTACATAGACGTTCGGTACTGCGCTTACCTACGTGGACATGTGCCCTGTTTTCATGAAAGTCTGTGCTTCAAAACAGAAACTGCCATATAACCTTCGCCGTAATATACAAGAAAGAGTATTTTGGGCATTTCTTTTACTTTTTTTTTTCTGCCGACAAAGGTAAGCATTTTATTTCAAAAACAGAAACTTTTGGAGTAAAAAAGTTATGCGCTTCTGCAAGAGTGTGCATGGTTTTTAATTATTGAAGCTGTGCTTCTTGTAAAAATTAACTGGTTAATTTGACGAATTAACTAGTAAATTTTGAAAATTAACTGGTTAATTTAATAGGGAAGCATAGCGCGAGGGAAGTTAAAACTTGTAGTTTTGAGGCAAAAATTTGTGTATCTCGCAGAATTGTTGTATCTTTGTAGAAAATTAGCAAGTATGGTCCCTGAAAGCGACATAGAACAAAAGGGGCGCAAACCGCTCCTGGGAATGACGGAGGCGGAGCTGCGCGAGGCGGCGAAGGAGCTGGGGATGCCTGCCTTTACGGGTGGACAGATAGCGAAGTGGCTGTACCAGAACTCACTACGTTCGTACGAAAACGAAGACGAAGCGGTGTTACGCACCTACGAAAACGACAACGAAAACGAAACGGTGCTGCGCACCTACGAAAGCTTCGACTTCATGACGAACATCTCGAAGAAGAACCGCGAGGTGCTGGCGGAGCACTACTGCATAGGGGCGATGGCGCCTACAAGCTGCCAGAGGTCGAAGGACGGCACGATAAAATACCTCTTCCCGGTGAGTTCAGGAAAGTTTGTCGAGGCGGTGTATATACCCGACAGGGACAGGGCTACGCTGTGCGTGAGCTGTCAGGTGGGGTGCAAGATGAACTGCCTGTTTTGCCAGACGGGAAAGCAGGGCTTCGAGGGACAGCTGACAACGGCGGACATACTGAACCAGATATATTCGCTGCCTGAACGTGAGAAGCTGACAAACATAGTGTTCATGGGACAAGGCGAGCCGATGGACAACCTCGACAACGTGCTGAAGGCAACAGAGATACTGACGGCGAAATGGGGTTTCGCATGGAGCCCGCGACGCATCACGGTGAGCACGGTGGGCATCAAGGACAAACTGAAGCGATTCATCGAGGAGAGCGAGTGCCACCTCGCCATATCACTCCACTCGCCGCTCCACGAACAACGAATGGAGATGATGCCTGCCGAGAAGGGCATGCCGATAGAGGATGTGGTAGCACTGCTGAGGAACTATGACTTCAGCGGTCAGCGAAGGCTGTCGTTTGAATACATAGTGTTCGACGGACTGAACGACACGATGATGCACACCAAGGAGATAGTGCGGCTGCTCGACGGTCTGGACTGCCGCGTGAACCTGATACGTTGGCACAGCATTCCCGACGTGCCGCTGAGAACAAGCAACGAGAAGCGCATGGAGAATATGCGCGACTACCTCACCCGACACGGCATATTCACCACCATAAGGGCTTCGCGAGGCGAGGACATCATGGCGGCTTGCGGCATGCTGATAACGAAAGAAATCCATAATTCATAATTCACAATTCATAATTTATGATACCAACCATAGCCCTTGTGGGCAACGCTCCTGCGGAGAAATACGAGATACTCAACGCCGTGCTCGACGACGAGTCGCTGCCCGACATGTGCGACATACAACTGTATGGTGCCGACGGACAAGCAATCAGGGAGGCACTCCACGATGCCATAGACGACTATCACGACGGCATAGTGGGGGGCATAGTGTGCCTGCCCACCAGCGAACCGCTGACACAGATAGTGGCAGAGATAATGGGCGACGAGGCAAAGGACATACTGCCGCTCCACATACACTCCACCAACAGGATGGCATCAGTAACGGGAACGGGTACTAAAACTTCGCAGGAGGAACTGACGAAGGCAGTCACCACGCTAAGCAAGGCGCTGAAGCGCGACCTCAGCATACTCAATCCGCGCATAGCCGTGACATCAGACGGCGACGACATATCGACCGAGGATGGCTCTGCCGACATAACAGCCATAGCGCCAGCCGTATCAGAACTGGTGAAGAGCGGCATACAGGCTTTCGGCCCCATAGCGGCAGGCAAGATGTTCGAGGGCGACGGCTTCATGGCGTTCGATGCCGTGATGACGATGCGAGAGGGACAATGCACGGAGGAATTCCGCAAGGCATCAAACGGAGAGGTTAGCACGCTGATGGCTGGCATAGAGATACCTATGGCACAGACCGAGGCGGAGGGACTGATGCAGGCTATAAGCCTGGTGCTCGACACGGCACGCAACCGCAAGGCATACGACATACCTTTCGCCAATCCGCTGCAGAAGCTGTACCACGAGAGGAAAGAGGACGGCGACAAGGCACGCTTCGCCGTGAAGAAGAAGGGATTCAACCCTGCCGAGCACAGGAGGGAGAACGTAAACTACATAAAGGCTGCCCCTGCGCAAAACACGGAAAGCAACAAGGAAGAAACGAAAACCGACAAGGAAAAGGAAAGCGAATAAGTAAAAAAAACTTAAAGCCCAGACAACTTTAAACCTTAAACTTTATAGTTTAAACTTTTCTTCGTACCTTTGCATCTCTAAAAACTTCATAGTTCGACGATGGACCTGAAAGAACTGCAGAACATAAAGCAACGATACGGCATCGTAGGAAACTGCGACGGACTGAACCGGGCACTCGACGTGGCACTGCAAGTGGCACCCACCGACCTCTCCGTGCTAATCAACGGCGAGAGCGGCGTGGGCAAGGAGATAATACCACGAGTGATACACGACAACTCACCACGCAAACGCGAGAAGTATTTCGCCATAAACTGCGGAGCCATACCTGAGGGAACCATCGACTCCGAGCTGTTCGGACACGAGAAAGGCTCGTTCACCAGTGCCATAGGCGAGAGCGAAGGCTACTTCGGAGCCGCCAACAAGGGTACGCTGTTCCTCGACGAGGTGGGCGAGTTGCCCCTCGCTACGCAGGCACGACTGCTCAGAGTGCTGGAGACAGGAGAGTACATACGCGTGGGAGGACAGGAGATACGCAAGACCAACGTACGCATTGTGGCTGCCACGAACGTCAACATACGCAAGGCGATAAGCGAGGGACGCTTCCGCGAAGACCTGTTCTACCGCCTCAACACCATACCCATACAGATGCCGCCGCTGAGAGACAGGGGCGAAGACATAGTGCTGCTGTTCAGGTTGTTCGCCATGCAGATGTCGGAGAAATACCGCCTGCCACGCATACAACTGACAGAGAATGCCAAGCAGGTGCTCATGAAGTATAAATGGCCAGGCAACGTGCGACAGCTGAAGAATATCACGGAACAGATGTCGGTACTCTGCACGAAGAGAGAGATAGACGTTGACGACCTGCTGAAGTTCATACCGATGAACGAGGAGAGCACCGAGCTTGCCACCATACAGCCACAGGGAGGCGGAAGCCGCACATACGAGAGCGAGCGCGAGATGCTCTTCAAGATACTCTATGAGATGAGAGGCAACGTGTCGGACCTGAGACGAGAGATAAACTCCCTGCGCAAGCAGATAGACGACGGACAGCTGATAGAGCGCGGCGCAAGCACCATGCCTGCCGTACAAAGTTATCACCACGGCAACATGCAACCGATAGACTACGTGCAGGAGATAGCCGAGCCGGAAGACCTCAACATCAACGCCCTCAACAAGAGTGCTCTCGAACTGGCGCTCGAACGATGCAACGGCAACCGCAAGAAGGCGGCAGAGATGATGGGAATATCAGACCGCACGCTGTACCGACGCCTGAAAGAGTTCGGAATAAAGTAAATGAAAGTAAAAAAACACATAGCACTTTTCATGGTATGCCTCACCACGATAACCTGCGTGGTGGCATGCTCCGTATCGTATAAGTTCAACGGAGCGAGCATAGACTACAACAAGACGAAGACGATACAGATAGCCGACTTCCCGATACGTGCCACATACGTATGGGGACCTATGGCTTCGCTCTTCAACAACCAGCTGAAGGACGTATTCTCCAACCAGACACGACTGATACAGGTGAGACGCGACGGCGACCTGAAGATAGAGGGCGAGATAACGCAATACCAACAGCGCAACAAGTCGGTATCGGCTGACGGATACTCGGCACAGACAGAGCTGAGCATGACGGTGAACGTGCGCTTCACCAACACAAAGAACCACGACCAAGACTTCGAAAGGCAGTTCACTGCCACACAGACATACTCCACGACGCAAAGCCTCAACTCCGTACAGGAGGAACTGGTGACACAGATGTGTAACGACCTCTGCGACCAGATATTCAACGCTACGGTGGCAAACTGGTAAGATGAACATACAGGAACTGACACAGCACCCGGAGATGATGAACCGCGAGACGCTCTACGAACTGAGGCGTATCACGGCGGAGCATCCCTATTACCAGACGGCACGCCTGTTGCTGCTCAAGAACCTGTACCTGTTGCATGACTCCACCTTCGACGAGGAACTGCGACGCTCCGCCATATATTTTACCGACCGCCGCGTGCTGTTCAACCTGGTGGAGGCAGCCCACTACCGGCTGAAGCGCAAGTCACCGCAGAGCTTCACCAACCAGCCTGACCGTAGGACGATAGAGACACCTGAGGACGACGACTCAAGAACGGTGACGCTGATAGACTCGTTCCTCAGCACCATGCCGAAAGACGAGGATGCCAACGACGACAGCACTGCGAAAGAAAGCCGACACCGCAAGCCGACAGCCGTCGATGCCACCACCGACTACGTGGCATACCTGCTTGCTACCGACTTTGAGGAACTGGACAATAACGATAACGGGAACGGGGACATTAACGGGAACGATAACGGGAACGAGAGCGGGAACTGGAACGACAACGCCGACAAACTCATCGACGACTTCATAAACAATGAAGGCAAGATAACCCTGCAGGACGAGGTGGAATATACGCCTGAGCAGGAGGATGACAACGGAGAAGACGAAAACGGCGACGGAGTGCCCGCTGACGAGTTCCTCACCGAGACGCTGGCAGGAATATACATAAAACAGGGCAGATACAAGAAAGCCCTCGACATAATGGAGCGAGTGAACCAGAAGGCACCTAACAAGAACAAGTTCTACGAGGACCAGAAGCGCTTCCTCCAACTGTTGATCGAAAATACATAATCTATAAATTAAAAATTCATAATTCATAATTCAAAATTAAACAATGTACACACTTTTAGTAATTCTCATTCTCGTAGCCGCTGTGCTCATGATTGGTATCGTACTCATTCAGGAATCAAAGGGCGGCGGTCTGGCATCAGGCTTTGCAAGTGCTAACAGCCTCGCCGGAGTACGTCAGACAACAAACTTCATCGAGAAGGCTACATGGACCCTCGCCGGCGCTATGGTAGTGCTCTCCATCGCCTGCGCATACGTTGCTCCACAGGCTGTTACCGACGGCTCTGTCATAGAGAACGCCGCAACAGAACAGCAGCAGACAAACCCTAACAACACTCAGGGATTCGGAGCAACACAGCAGAAGGCTGACGCTCCAGCTGCACCTGCGAAGTAAATTGTATGGTAAAACTGTTTATTCCGATACTACTTATAGGTCTCTGCTTTGTCAGTGACCTATATCTCTTTTTACGCTATATCAACTCCACGACGACATCCTTGTGGAAGTGGACATGGTGGATACCGCTGGTGGTGCTGATGGGTTTCTTCGTCAAGTTCCTCTTCTTCAGCGAGGGACTGGCAAAGGAATATAACACCACGAACCTCTTCCTCTTGCTCATGGTGCTGATATGCATTCCCAAGATACTCTTCAGCATCTGCTCCCTGATACCTAAGGTGGGGATATATCTCGGCTTCCTCGTGGCTCTCGGCATAGTATATATAGTGGTGTATGGCATCACGATAGGCTTCACACAGCTAAAGGTGCGCCATGTGACTTTCGAGAGCTCACGCGTGCCCGAAGCATTCGACGGCTATAAGATAGTTCAATTCTCGGATGCCCACACCGGCTCGTTTCGCGGACCATATGCACATCTGCTCAAAGAGAGCGTGGACAGCATCAACGCACAACAGCCAGACCTTGTTTGTTTCGTTGGCGACATAGAGAACTTCACACCAGAAGAACTGGTGCAACATCGCGAAGCCTACTCTGCCATCAAGGCAAAGGACGGTGTGATGACCATCATGGGCAACCATGATTACTCCACATATATGCGGCTGCCAAAGAATGAGGAAGATGCCTTGGTGCAGCAAACAAGAGACATGCAGCGCAGTTTCGGTTGGGACATGCTAATAAACGAAAACCGTACCATACGCCGAGGTGCCGACTCTCTATATATAATAGGTGAAGAGAACTGGGGCTTGCCGCCATTCCCACAGTATGGCGACATCAAGAAAGCTTGCGAGGGGATAATTACTACAACGACTCCTCCCTCTCGGGGAGATCGGGGAGGGGTTTTCACCCTCATGCTCTCCCACGACCCTAACGCATGGCGTCATCATATCCTGCCCGTGATAACTCCTGACATCACACTCTCAGGACACACTCACGGCACACAGTTCAGCATCTTCGGCTGGAGTCCGTCAAGCATGATATACGAAGAATGGGGCGGTGAGTACTATCTTAACGATAACGGAAACATTTCTCGAACGACAACAAAGGAACACCCTGCCCTGCTAAATGTCTCCACAGGCTTCGGCGGCAATTTCCCCTTCCGCTTCAATATGCCGAGGGAAATAGTTGTCATTACGCTCAAGAAGAAGAACACGAAATAACATTAAACAAAAGAACACGAAGAAACGAAGAACACGAAGTGATGAGTGGAGCGGAGCGAAACGAATAATCCCGCAGTCGAAACGAATCGGCTACGGGATTAAAAGAGTTAGAGAGAGAGAGGTGGGCGTTGACGGATTCGAACCGCCGACCCTCTGCTTGTAAGGCAGATGCTCTAAACCAGCTGAGCTAAACGCCCTCTTGCAATAAAAGAGGTGGTGGGCGTTGACGGATTCGAACCGCCGACCCTCTGCTTGTAAGGCAGATGCTCTAAACCAGCTGAGCTAAACGCCCTCTTAAATTTGCGAGTGACAAACGCGCTATTCGCCATGCTCATCATGTTCATGTCGCACGAAGCAAATAATGGGTATCAGCGAAGCTGGCTCATGGTGCGTTCCGCAATTTGCGAGTGCAAAGGTACTAACTTTTTCTGAACTACGCAAATATTTTTATAAAAAATCATCGTCACTCATGATTTTTATTATTTTCTTGCCGTCAGGAGTGTAACGCAGAGACTCACATTGCGACAACTGCCTCAACAAAGAGCGCATAGCCTCTTCATCAAGTATCTCACCATAAGGTATCGCAGCCCTTTCGGCAAGACCCTGCGCAAGGATAGAGTGAACACGCTCGGTAGCTCCCATCCCTTGTTCGAAAGCTTCAGCCACAAGGTCGCCCACAAGACTTACGGCATCCATGCCTCCCAGTCCCGATGGGATGCCTGCTACGCTATAGCTGCCACCGCCTAAATCAGTAATGTCGAAGCCGAGAGCCCTCAACTCATCGAGTATGCTGTCCAAAGAAGCAGCGTATGACGGAGGGAACTGCACCACTTCCGGGAAGAGCACCTTCTGTGTATGTGACGACCTGTCGCGCAGATTGCGCATATACTGTTCATAAAGCACCCGTATGCTGGCACGGTGTTGGTCGATTATCGCCACGCCACCTGTTAGTGAAAGGAAGATGTAGCGTGCTGAGTGCTGCATCAGCGGACTGTCGTCGCTGTAATTCTGTAGCAACGTCTCCTCCGATATATTCTCCTCCCTTGACAAAGAAGAGGGCGGCATATCAAACAGTCGTGGCTCGTCATGCTTGTCGGAGGCAGTCTTTTTCATCTCGCCAAACAACTCCTCCCATCCTTTGGCGGCGCGCTGTGAGCCGGTAATGTTTATCTTCGCCGCTTTCTGTTCGGTAAACGGATTATAGTTGGGGTTATAGTCTATGTGCGGTATGCTCACATTGCTGTTATGCGGATTGAACACAGGGATATCGGGCTTTCCCTCCGTGTCAAAGTCGAACGATGTCACCTCCGAGAATTTTCCCACCGAGTCACGCACAGCCGCCATCAGTATCTGCCATATCACCTGTTCGTTCTCAAACTTTATCTCGGTCTTGACAGGATGGATGTTGACATCGATGTCCTCTGGGTTCACAGTAAAGTTTATGAAATACGACACCTGTTCACCGTCAGGCAACAGGCGGTCAAATGCCGTCAACACCGCCTTATGGAAATAGGGGTGCTTCATATACCTGCCGTTGACAAAGAAATACTGGTGGTTACCCTTCTTGCGTGCTGACTCCGGCTTACCCACAAATCCTGAAATCTTGCATACCGTGGTGTCCGCCTCCACGCTGAGCAGTTGCTGGTTAAGGCGTTTGCCGAACACATCAACAATCCTGCGATGGAAATTGGAAGCCTTCAAGTTGAGCATCTCCTGCCCGTTGCTGTACAGCGAGAAGTTTATCTCTGGATATACCAACACTATGCGCTCGAAAGCCTGAGTGATATTACTCATCTCCGTTGCATTCGACTTGAGGAATTTCCTGCGTGCCGGTATGTTGAAGAACAGGTTCTCGACCAGGAAGTTACTGCCCACCGGGCACGATACTATCTCCTGCTCCACCAGTCGCGAACCGTCGATGCGTATCCTCGTTCCTACCTCGTTGTCCTTGGTGCGTGTCTGTAATGTCACCTGCGCCACGGCAGCAATACTTGCCAACGCCTCACCTCTGAAACCCATAGTGTGTAGCGAGAAAAGGTCTGTCGCCTGACGTATCTTCGACGTAGCATGGCGCTCGAACGACAGTCGCGCATCAGTATCCGACATACCACAACCGTCGTCTATCACCTGTACAGACGACTTTCCAGCATCGCACACCAAAACCTGTATGTGCGTTGCTCCAGCATCTATGGCATTCTCCACCAGCTCTTTTATCACGGAGGCAGGGCGCTGTATCACCTCACCAGCCGCTATCTGGTTTGCCACTGAATCGGGAAGTAGTTGTATGATGTCCAAATTATCGAATTATCAAATTAACGAATTAACGAATTAAAGCCTACGCCTGGGAGCCTCGCGACGTCGTATCGTCTTCAACTCGGCACCCTTCGTCTTTGGTCTCCAAATAAATATGTCATCTTTGCTTGTCGGCCGCATATAGTCAAACCATGCAAAGGTGGGAAGCCTGTGCTTCTCTGGCGGTGTCTGCGTCATAGGGTACAGCGTACCAGTGCTGGCACTCATCCATATCTTCTCAAGCTTTCGCTCTGGCGACACATACATCTTCAGCGTATCGGTCTCGGTATAGTTCAGACCTATCAACGTGGAGTCGGAATCATCCATAGGGTAATACACCACCATCACATTTGCCACCGCCCAGTCCTGTCTCAGCTTGCCGTCCTTGAAGTAGGCATACATATCGCGCGATGCCACCTGGTTATAATGCACCGAGTCGCTCAGCTGCTCCACCGACAATGCCTGTCCCAGCACCTCGGCATACCTCACAGTAGAGTCGTTGGCATATATGTTTATCTTCTCGCCGAGCAGCTGGCTGCCATTGTTCCACACTATAGGGTCCTTATACATCGTGACGCACGAGTCCTTCGACAAAAACACCAGCGAATCGCACACCGCCTGCAAGTCGTTACGATATGCCCTCACATGATAGTAGCAATACACCTCCCTCTGCACCGAGTCCGTATTTATATATAATGTACGTATGCGTATGGTGTCACAATGCATCCACAGCGAGTCCTTCTGCGAATAGTCTATCACCACCACGCTGTCAGTAGCATATCCATAGCCCGTCTTATCGTTGTACTTGCCATAGTTGCTCAACAGCATGTTCTTGTTTATCGTGTCGTTGTACACTACCCTTCCAAATCCCTCGTTGACTCCCGTCTTGTCATTATGCAGCAGGGTGTCGGCGGTTATCGACCTGCCCTCATTGACTATCGTCGAACGACCATACAACTGTGACGTCTCTGTGCGAGTGTTATAATATGAGTCGTCGGTATGCACCGTGCTGCCCTCCGACTTTATGGTCGATGGTCCCAGCACATGGGCGAGCGACGTGTTGTTGGAATAGTGCAGCGTGTCGGTCTCTATGCGCAGTCCTTTATCATTCGTGAGCACCACGTTGTAGTAGAACTCCGAGTGGCGTGACGAAGTGAAATATCTGCCCCAGTCGGCTGTCAGCACGTCCTTTCCTTCTACCAGCTTTATACCTGCCGAGCCGTACGCATCGGCTATGCCATACATCTTGTCATAGTCCAGCGTATCGCAATACAGTTTCGATTTCCTGTGTGTCAGCACCACGTTGCCGTAGGCATGTCCAATCTCGTCGTTTCCGTCATAATATGCCCTGTCACCTGCCATCGTCAGCGTGTCGCCCTGCCTCATCCTCACATGTCCGAAAGCCTGAAAGGAGTTGGTGCTCTCATAGAAATAGGCACTGTCGCACGTCAGGTGCATACCCTTGTGAAGGAACGACACGTTGCCCCTCAGAAACTGTGCATCGGGATGAGAGCCGTATATGTCATACGACAGTTCGTCGGCATGACGCAGATACACCTTCTCATCTACCTTCCTCGCTACCGCACGCCCTTTCTTTGCCATGACAGAATAGGTCATGCCAAAAGCAAAAAGACACAGAACCATCACCATCGCGATTCTGTGCCATTGTATTCTGCTATTTCTTACTTCACCCATCCCTCGTATTCGAAGTCGCAGTTCTTGTAGCGCTCGTCCATCTTCACGTAGGTCGATTTTATCTTTTTCTTCACCCATTCACGTACCGTGTCTTCACGTCGTTGGTTGAGCACCTTGTTACTGAGCACCTGAAAATCCTCCTGCATGTTTGCCCTGTGAGCCTCCGTCCTGCTCTTCAGCTTCACTATGGCACACACCGTTTTGCCGCGTGCATTAACCATTGTGAACGGCTGCGACACCTCGTCAACCGCAAGACGTGACACCTCACGAGCAATCTCAGTTGGCAGGTCCTTCATCTCAAAACGTGAGGTGCGCCCGCTCTCCGAATTGTTCGACATCAGTCCCCTGTTGTTCTTCGTGTCTTTATCGTCCGACAACAGTGACACCACGTCCTCAAACTGGAATTTCTTGCCGTTGAGGTCTTCGGTGAGTCTCTCCATGTGTACCATTGTGGAGTCGATGTCGCTTTGCGCCACCTTCGGTTTCATCAGTATGTGGCGACAGTTTATCTTGTCGCCGCGTTTGTCTATCAGCTGTATGATGTGGAAACCGTATTCCGACTCCACAATCTTTGAAATCTTCTTAGGGTCGCTGAGGTTGAATGCCACTGCCGCGAAATTGGGGTCGAGCATACCACGTCCGGTATATCCTAACTCGCCACCCTGCGCTGCGCTGCCTGTATCCTCAGAGTAGAAACGCGCGAGGGTTGAGAAGCTGGTGCGTCCTGACTGCACACGCTCCGTGAAGTCACGCAGCTTGTCCTTTACGCGGTTTATCTCCTCAATGGGGATGCGTGGCTGCATGGTGATAATCTGCACCTCTACGGTGGTAGGTATCATCGGCAGGCTATCTTGTGGCAAGTTGCGGAAATGCTCCTTCACGTCGGCAGGCGTCACCTTCACGTCCTCCACCAGTTTGCGGCGCATACGCTGTATCAGCTCGCGGTTCTTGAAGTCATCGTGCAGGTCGTTGCGCATCTGCGCCACGCTCATCTTGCGGTATTCCTCCAACTTTTCCTTGGAGCCTACCATCTGTATCCATGCGTTGATTTGCTGGTCCACGCCCTGCATTATCTCGCTCTCCGTCACCTCGATACTGTCTATCGCAGCCTGTTCGAGAAACAGTTTCTGCACTGCGAGCTGTTCTGGAATGCGGCAGTCGGGGTCTCCCTCCCATGTCACACCTTCCTGCTCAGCCTGCATGCGAGCCATCTCTATGTCAGAGCGCAGTATCGGCTCATCGCCTACTACCCACACAACCTCGTCTATGTAGTTGGGCGTGGGCAGCAAAGACACGTCAATAGTGTCCTTGTCGGCATTGGCTGTCAGCGCAGCCATAGCGCACAGTAGTATGTTCAGTATCCTTTTCACTCGTTAGGAGTAATCGTTAGTTTGTCTATTATGTCCCACTTCACCTCTACAGGATATTTGGCACGCAGCTGTTCTACCCACTGTTCCTCCAACTGTTCCTGATAGTCGGCAACGACGAGAGCCCTCACGTCTCCCATCTCCTCTGGTGCCTTGAGCATCTTGCCATATACGCCATCGTTAGGGAAGCCCTTTACCGTCTTCACCTTGGCATCGGCAACTCCAAACTCCATCTTATCTACGAGTCCGTTGTCACCCCTCTTGAAGATGCCCTTCTCCACGCGGATGCGGAGCACGGAGTCGTTATTGAAGGTGGTGCGCAGTATCTGTGCCCACTCACCGAACTTCTTGCCCTTCACCGCCTTCTTCACTGCCTCCACGTCGGCAGCATCCTTGGTGTGATAGGCTATGCCCTTGAAGCGGGGCTCATCCCAGGCATACGACTTCTTGTTTTTCTTGAAGAACTTATTCAGTCCCTTTTCGTCCTTGGCAGCCTTGTCCCACACCTCGCGGTTGCTTGCCTCATAGAGCAACAGACCGTCGTGGTACTCCTGAATGAGATACTTCATGTCCTGGTCGATAGCCGCGATGGAGTCGGCACGTGCATCCATCACCTGCTCCTCCGTCTCGCCCTTGCTCTCTGCTATGCTCTTCAGTCTGTTCTTTGCTATCTGCTTGCGCAGGCTACGGTTCTCTATGAACTTCATTATGTCCTCACGCAGACTGTCGTATGGCTCCAGCTGCTTGCGGTCTTTCATCTTGATGATGTGGTAGCCCACCTCGCTGAGCACAGGCTTCGACACATCACCCTTCTTCAGTGCGAAAGCAGCCTCCTCAAAGGCTTTCAGCGTCTGTCCCTTGCTTATCCAGCCTATCTCGCCGCCTCTCTGTGCACTGCCGGGGTCCTGGCTGTATTTCTTTGCCAGTTCCTCAAAGTCTGCACCCTTCTTCAACTCGGCATACAGTGAGTCAGCACGCTGCTTGCTGGCGTTCATCAACGAGTCAGAAGGGTTCTGTCCCGTCATCAGCAGTATGTGCTCTGGCAGCACCAGTCCGTCAGGACCTATGCGGTCTTTCGTGTCCTGATATATCTTCAGAGCCTCGTTCTCTACGTCGGCATCATTGATTAACGTCGGCAACACCTGTTGGTCGCGGTACTGACGGAACTCCTTGTTGTATGATGCCAGGGTGTCGTACTTGGCGTCGAGCGCAGCCTCAACCTTGAGCTTGTAGTTCACGAAGAGGTCAACATACTCCTTCACTGTCTTCTGCTCAAGCACGTCGGGACCGTTGTTCTTCTTATATGAATACACAAACTCCGACAGCTCCACCGGCTTGCCGTTGATGGTCATCACCGTGGGGTTATCCTGTCCCTTCGCCGTCTCTGCGCTGATGGCGCAGAAAGTAATAATTAATAAGGAAAAATTAATAAGTTGCTTTCTCATACACTTCTTACTTTTTACTTCTTACTTTTTACTTTCGCCTCAGGCGAGCCTTACTGCGGACGTGAATAGTTAGGCGCCTCACTGGTGATTATCACCTCATGAGGGTGTGACTCCAACATACCGGCATTGGTGATGCGAGTGAACTTGGCACCGTGCAGTGCCTCTATGTCCTTGGCGCCGCAGTAGCCCATGCCTGAGCGCAGTCCGCCAACGAGCTGGTAGATAACCTCCTGCACCGTTCCCTTGTAAGGCACACGTCCCGCAATGCCTTCCGGCACGAGTTTCTTCGTCTCCTTCACTCCGCCCTGAAAATATCTGTCGGCAGAGCCTTTCTCCATTGCCTCGAGCGAGCCCATGCCACGATAAGACTTGAACTTCCTGCCGTTGAACAGTATCGTCTCGCCTGGTGCCTCCTCGGTACCTGCCACGAGTGAACCCACCATTACTGAGTAGCCGCCTGCGGCAAGAGCCTTCACTATGTCGCCTGAGTAGCGCAGTCCGCCATCGGCTATGAGAGGAATTCCCGTGCCCTCCAGTGCCTTTGCCACGTCATATACGGCAGACAGCTGTGGCACGCCAACACCTGCCACCACACGTGTGGTACAGATAGAGCCCGGACCTATGCCCACCTTGACAGCGTCGGCACCTGCCTCTACGAGCATCTTGGCAGCCTCGCCTGTTGCTATGTTGCCCACTACTATGTCAACGTCGGGGAAATGCTTCTTTGCCTCGCGTACCTTCTCTATCACTCCTGCACTGTGACCGTGAGCTGTGTCTATGATGATGGCATCCACGCCAGCCTTCACCAGTGCCTCCATACGCTGGAAGGTGTCAGCCGTGACACCCACGCCTGCAGCCACTCTCAGCCTGCCCTTGGCATCCTTACATGCCATCGGCTTGTCCTTCGCCTTGGTGATGTCCTTGTAGGTGATAAGTCCCAGCAGACGGTTGTTCTCATCCACTACGGGGAGCTTTTCTATCTTGTGCTCAAGGAGTATCTTGCTTGCGCTGTCGAGGTCCACCTGCTGGTGTGTCACCACGAGGTTCTCTGACGTCATCACCTCGTCAATGAGACGGCAAGGGTCAGTCTGGAAGCGCAGGTCGCGGTTGGTCACTATACCCACCAGCTTGTTCTCCTCATCTACCACAGGTATGCCGCCGATGTGGTATTCCGCCATCAGGTCGAGCGCATCCTTCACCGTCTTGCCGCGCTTGATGGTGACAGGGTCATATATCATGCCGTTCTCGGCACGCTTCACTATAGCCACCTGACGTGCCTGCTCCTCTATCGACATATTCTTGTGTATCACGCCGATGCCGCCCTCACGCGCAATGGCAATAGCCATCGGAGCCTCCGTCACGGTGTCCATCGCAGCCGACACGAACGGTATCTTCAGTTCTATGTTACGAGAGAACTTGGTGCTTAGCGAAACCTCGCGCGGAAGCACCTCTGAATAAGCAGGAATGAGCAGCACGTCGTCGAAGGTGATACCCTCCATCACTACCTTGTCTTCTATAAATGATGCCATAAATGTAGATTTTTTAAGTATATTTGGATGCAAAGGTACAAAAAATAATTCATAATTCACAATTCATAATTCATAATTGTGGCGTTTTTCATTTTTTTTTTATAATTTTGCACTCACTATGATATTTCCGTTCAACTACCTCAACATACTCGGCAAGTACCTCATCCTCATGGGGCGCAGCATTGCCATCCCCGACCGCTGGAGGCTCTTCCTCAAGCAGTACGTAAAGGAAATGCAGCAGTTAGGAGTCGATTCCATAGGCATCGTGCTGCTCATCTCGTTCTTCATTGGTGCCGTCATCTGCATACAGATGAAGCTCAACATACAGTCCCCTTGGATGCCACGATGGGTAAGCGGCTACACCACACGCGAAATCATGCTGCTCGAATTCTCCTCATCCATCATGTGTCTCATCCTTGCGGGCAAGGTAGGCAGCAACATAGCCTCCGAGCTCGGCACCATGCGCGTCACACAGCAGATTGACGCCCTCGACATCATGGGCGTCAACTCCGCCAACTACCTCATCATGCCCAAGATACTGGGACTCATCACCCTCATGCCGTGCCTCGTCATCTTTGCCGACGTCACAGGCATCTTAGGCGCCTATGCCACAGCCTACATCGGCCACATACTCTCCCCCGACGACCTCACCCTCGGACTGCAGCACTCCTTCAACTCATGGTTCGTGTGGATGTCCATCATCAAGAGCATCGTCTTCGCCTTCATCATCGCCTCCGTATCCTCCTACTGCGGCTACACCGTGGAGGGCGGCTCCGTCGAGGTAGGCAAGGCAAGCACCTCCGCCGTCGTCAACAGCTCCGTACTCATCCTCTTTGCAGACGTATTCCTAACGCAGTTGCTATCATGATCGAAGTAAGACACCTTTACAAGGCTTTCGAGGACAAGACCGTCCTCCAAGACATAAACGCCACCTTCGAGGACGGCAAGACCAACCTCATCATCGGTCAGTCAGGCTCAGGCAAGACGGTGCTGATGAAAAACCTCGTAGGACTCTTCACCCCCACCAGCGGCGAGATACTCTACGACGGCAGGGACTTCGTCAAGATGACAAAGCACGAGAAAGTCGCCATGCGCCGTGAGATGGGCATGATATTCCAGTCGGCAGCCCTCTTCGACTCCCTCTCAGTACTCGAAAACGTGATGTTCCCCCTCGATATGTTCTCTTCCATGACGCTGCGCGAGCGCAAGCACCGCGCACAGGAATGTCTCGACCGCGTCAACCTCACTGATGCAGGCAGCAAATACCCAGGCGAGATATCCGGCGGCATGCAGAAGCGCGTGGCAATAGCACGCGCCATCGTGATGAACCCCAAATACCTCTTCTGCGACGAGCCCAACTCAGCTCTCGACCCCAAGACCTCGCTCGTCATCGACGAACTCCTCTCAGGCATCACCCACGAATACGGCATGACCACCATCATCAACACCCACGACATGAACTCCGTCCTCGGCATCGGCGAGAACATCATCTTCATCTGCAAGGGCAAGAAAGGCTGGGAAGGCAACTCCGCAGGCGTCATGTCATCCACCAACGAAGACCTCAACGACCTCGTCTTCGCCTCCGAGCTGTTCAAGAAAGTAAAGGCGGCAGAGATGGCT
>JAFVBX010000059.1 GCA_017479675.1 Prevotella sp. | reverse complement strand
CTGCTGGTGGTAGGCGTAGAGCCGTTGGTGGTGTAGTAGATTGTTGCACCACTCTCAGAGGTGATGGTAACAGTATATTGAGTACCAGCGCTGTTGGCAGTAGCCGTGATGGTTGGTGTGGTAGCGTATTCCACCACTACCGGTTCTTCGACTACGGTTTCTGAACCAGAGGAAACGGCGGAGTCGGTGATGACACCTGACTTGAAGTACATGCTTGAGGTTACGCCAACGTAGTAGGAACCGCTCTTGTAGTTCTCGACGGCACTCTTGAGGGCGGTGATGACAGCGTAGTTGTCGTCCTCAGAGCTTGAGAAGGTGTACTGGTAAGAGCCGTGCTGCAAGCGACCTGCGCCGTAGGTGCCCTTGACTGTTGATGGCACGCTTGAGGCACTCTCGGCACTGTAAGAGTACATCAGTGAGGAGTTGGTATCGAAGTTGTCGTAGGCGGTGCTACCCTTGACGGTCTTATAAGAAGAAGGCACGGTGGTGGAAGGGCTTGTCACAACGTAGCAGTCGAAAGACTGTGAAGCGGTGTTGGTGATGGCTGAGGCCTCGCTGACGCTTGAAGAGTAGCCAGACTGAACGTAGAGAGCCTTGGCACCTGTGATGTAGTTGCCGTAAGCCTTGATCATACCGCCGTTCTCGCTGGAGAAGGTGCCGTCGCCTGCTGCGTCAGAACCCTGCATTGAAGACATCATGGGGTACTTACAGTTGCGGAAGTAGTTGCGGTCAACGAAACAGCTTGAGCCGTAGGTCACGCCGACACCGTACTTGGAGTTGCCGTCGAAGTAGTTGTTATATACGTGGACGGACATGGTGCGGATGCGCGGGTGACGTGAGTCGGAGTGGTCAAACCAGTTGTGGTGGTAGGTGATATAGTTAGGACCGCTCTCGCTCTTCATGCCGCAGAGTGAGGACTTGCCGCTGTCCCAGAAGTGGTTGTAAGAGATAGTGACATACTGAGAGTTGCCCTTGAGGTCAACGGTGCCGTCGCCCTTCTTCTGGTCGGAGTCGGAACCTGCCTGACCGTAGAAGAGGTCGAGGTTGTGTACCCAGATGTGGGAGTTGCTGGTGTCGAGGGAAACGCAGTCGTCGAGACAGTCCATGATGGCGAAGTTGCGCATCTCGAAGTCAGAGAGGTTGCGGATGAGGAAGCCGAAGCCGTGAATAACGGCATCGTTGCCTACACCCTCGAAGGTGATGGGGCAGTCAGCATAGGCGCTGGCACCCTTTATCTGTATGCCCTCGGCACTGGAGCTGAACTTGTCCATGTCGGCATAAGAGAGAGTGCCGAGCACGCGGATGTCGAGCGGAGTGGTTGACCATCCCTTAGAGTAAGCCTTCGTCCAGGCATCGATGATGGTCTGGAGACCTGTGTAAGAAGTCGTCTTGCTTGAAGAAGAAGGCACAGACATGGTGACGGTCTTGGCATTGCTCTTGGTGATATAGAGGATGTTGGCACCAGACTTCAGCTTACCATTGTTCTGATAGGCGCCGATGCCCTTTGACCAGTTGAGGTGAGCAAAGCCTGCGCGGTCGTGAGCCTTTACGGTCAATGCTCCAGAAACGGTGTTGGAGGTCTCAGAACCACTTGAGTTGACTGATGCCACCTTAATATAATATGTACCTGCGGTGATGCCCAGCACGTCGGCACGTCCCTTAGAAGAGCTGTACTTGCGCACGAGCTGGTCGTCAATCTTAGTCCACGATGACTTGTTGGTAGAGTAATAGACGTTGTAGTAAGACGAGCCGTCGGGAGTGAACTCCACATAGGCTGATTCAAACCATCCGCCAGATGCGGTGATGGTTACACTTGCCTTGGCTACTGTAGCCACAAGCATCAAGAGCATCGTCAAAGCTCCTGAAAGTAAATACTTTCTCATACGTTCTTTTTGTAGTTAGTTAGTAAAAAATATTGATAAAGTTAGTCGTTAGCGTAAAAGCTCGTTAGCGATTGTAAGAATAGTAGTGTTTTTACTTAACTAAGTTAGTAAAGGAAATCGTAGTCTATAGTTAATTAAAGCCTGGTTAGCCTCTTTGTGAATTACTGTGCTCGCGCACAATTTTTAAACTAATTTGGTGCAAGTTAACTAATTTATATTTAATTACCAAACATAAATCAAGAAAAGTTGGTGTTTTCGCACACAATTAACTATTTTTTAACATTTCGACAGAAAAACCGTAAACCATAAACTGTAAACTGTAAACTTATTCGTAACTTTGCACCCGATGAAGATAATTCACATATCGTCCCTGCCGCTGATGAGGGGTTATTTTGCCATCAATCTGTGCGGCGTGGTCTTTTCTCGCAGCAGGCTGAACGAGAGAGAGAAGAGGCATGAATATATCCACACCCTGCAGCAGAGGGAGATGTTGTTCGTCGGCTTCTTCTTGTGGTACATCGTCGAGTGGGCGGTGAAGCTCATAGTATATCGCGACAAGGACACGGCATACCGCAACATATCGTTTGAGCGTGAGGCATACCACAACGAGGGGGATGAAAAATATCCCACCACGCGCCGTCATTACGCATGGTGGGAATATCTTTAAGGGGGAGTTACAGGGGGGGAGTTATCTCATAAACAGCATTTCACGATACTTAGGCAGTGTCCACACCTCATCGTCAACCTTTGCTTCGAGCTTGTCGATGTGGTAACGTATGCTCTCCATCAGCGGACTGACGGTGTCGTGATAGGCTATAGCCTTTTCACGCTGCGACTCTATCTTGTTAGCCACCTTGCGTGCCTCGGTGAGCGCGGTGCAGCCTTCCTCTATCGCCTTGATGCGCTCGGCTATCTCGGAGATAAGGGCGAGGTTGGATGCGGCGAGGTCATGGAACTGGTCGGCAGGAAGGATGGACTTCAGCGCCGCCACGTTCTCTGCCAGCTTGGTCTGGTATGCCACTACCTGAGGTATGATGTGGTTGATGGAGAGGTCGCCGAAGATGCGTGCCTCTATCTGCACCTTCTTGGTGTAGGTCTCCCACTTTATCTCGTTGCGTGCCTCAAGCTCCTTGCGTGTCATGACATGGAGCGACTCGAACATGGCGATGGACGACTGGTCGAGATAGCGGTCGAAGATGACGGGGCATGATGTCTCAACGTCGAGACCACGACGCTCTGCCTCAACCTTCCACTCGTCGCTATAGCCGTTGCCGTCGAAGCGTATGGGCTTGCACTCCTTGATGTCCTCACGGAGCACTGCTATGATAGCTGCATTAGTCTCCTTGCCGTCGGCAATGAGATTATCGACACGCTGCTTGAAGCTTACCAAAGCCTCGGCAACAGCACTGTTGAGGGCTATCATAGCCGATGCGCAGTTAGCCTCACTGCCTGGAGCACGGAACTCGAAGCGGTTGCCAGTGAAGGCGAACGGCGAGGTGCGGTTGCGGTCGGTATTGTCAATAAGAAGTTCTGGGATGGATGGTATGTCGAGCTTCAAGCCTGCCTTGCCCTTGATGGCGATAGTGTCGTCGGTAGAGTTCTCAAGATGGTCGAGCACCTCGGTGAGCTGGCGACCGAGGAAAGAGCTGACGATGACAGGAGGTGCCTCGTGACCTCCGAGACGGTGGGCGTTGGTGGCAGACATGATACTTGCCTTGAGCAGTCCGTTGTGCTTATATACACCCATCAGTGTCTCCACGACGAAGGTGACGAAGCGCAGGTTGCTCAGCTCGTCCTTGCCGGGACCGTGAAGCAGTATGCCGGTATCGGTGACAAGCGACCAGTTGTTGTGCTTACCAGAACCGTTGACGCCGTCGAAGGGTTTCTCGTGGAGCAGACAGCGGAAGCCGTGCTTGCGTGCCACTTTCTTCATCAGCGACATGATGAGCATGTTATGGTCTATGGCGAGGTTCATCTCCTCGTAGATAGGTGCCAGCTCAAACTGGTTTGGCGCCACCTCGTTGTGACGTGTCTTGCAAGGGATGCCGAGTTCGAGAGCCTGTATCTCAAGGTCTTTCATAAAGGCAGCCACGCGCTCAGGTATCGCTCCGAAGTAGTGGTCGTCCATCTGCTGGTCTTTGGCAGAGGAGTGTCCCATAAGCGTGCGACCTGTAAGAAGGAGGTCGGGGCGTGCCGAATAGAGTCCTTCGTCAATGAGGAAGTACTCCTGCTCCCATCCGAGATTGGAGATAACCTTCTTGACCTCTGGGTTGAAGTAGTGCACCACCGCCGTTGCTGCCTCGTTGACGGCACGGAGTGACTTGAGCAGAGGTGTCTTATAGTCGAGTGCCTCACCTGTGTAAGAGATGAAGACGGTGGGTATCATGAGCGTATCGCCGATGACGAAGACAGGCGACGTGGGGTCCCAAGCGGAGTAGCCGCGTGCCTCGAAGGTGGAACGTATGCCGCCAGAAGGGAAGCTGGCTGCGTCAGGCTCCTGCTGCACGAGCGACTTGCCCGAGAAAGTCTCTATCATACCGCCCTTGCCGTCGTGCTCCACGAAGGCATCGTGCTTCTCGGCAGTGGTGTCGGTGAGGGGCTGGAACCAGTGGGTGCAGTGTGTCACTCCCAACTCCATAGCCCACTTCTTCATGCCGTCAGCCACCACGTCGGCAGTAGCACGGTCGAGCGGCACACCGTTTTCTATCACGTCCACCATCTTCTCAAACGTCTCCTTAGGCAGATATTTCTGCATCTTTGCCTTGTTGAACACGTATTTAGCGAAAAACTCAGAGGGGCGTTCGGCTGGTGCCGGCACTTCCAAGGCATGCTTGCGGAATGCCTCACTGACCATTTGGAATCTTAAACTTGCCACTGTACTTTCTTTATTAAAAAATTAAACCCTGATTGTTGAAATTTACGAATTTGGGTACAAAGGTACGAAAAAAAGTTCAATATTCAAAAGAACTGCCTCCAAGAAATTCCCTGAGAAGGGATGTCGGGGGTATCTGTTTCTCTGACATAGGCATTACGTGGCGCAGCAAACTCCTGAGTCTCTTTGCCTCGTCATATACGGGGGAGCCCTTGTGAACGGCAGCCAACAGCGGCTCTGCCTGCGGCTTCAGCACGGCAAGCTCGAAGAGCAGGGCAGTATTGAAGACGGCATCGGCATTCTCCTGATAGGGGAAAATCCATTTGTCCTCGCCACGACGCACGGAAGTCCAGCGGCTCAGCGTGTCCTCGGCAGAAGAATTGCGGTATTTATAGTCGCGCACCATGCGGCGTATGAGGCGATTGTCTGTCGTAGGGATGTAGTTGTGGTCGTCGAGGGTGATGGAGGTCAGGGCAGAGGCATAGACACGATACACCATGCGTTGCTGTATGTGGGCAGTGAGTTCGGGGTTGAGGGCGTGGATGCCTTCTATCACCAGCACCTCGTTATCCTCCAGTCTGACAGTCTTACCCGACTTCTCGCTCTTTCCCATCTTGAAGTTATAGCGAGGCAGCTCCACCTCTTCGCCATTGATGAGGGCATTGAGCTGGTCGTTGAAAAGACTGAGGTTGAGGGCATGGATGGACTCAAAGTCATAGTTGCCTTCCTCGTCGCGGGGCGAGAGTTCGCGGTCAACGTAGTAGTCATCCATAGACAACTGCTTAGTATATAAACCATTGACAGCCAGCTGCACGGAGAGGCGCTTGCAGGTAGTGGTCTTGCCGCTGCTCGACGGACCGGCAATGAGTATCACCCTGACATCGCGCCGTGAGCAGATATCGTCGGCAATCTTCGACAGGTTCTTGTCCTGCATAGCCTCAAAGACGGCTATCAGCTGCGTGCTGTAGCCTGCCTCGACAGCCTTGTTGAGAGTGCCTACGTTGCCTATGCCCATGCGGTCTTGCCATCTGTGGCTCGCCATGAAAACATCAAACATCTTGTCCTGGCGGATGAATTTGCCCAGTTTCTCAGGGTTATTGACATCAGGGACACGGAGCAGCATACCGTTATAGTACAGTTCCAAGCCAAACAGATTGATGCCACCTGTGCTCGGCAACATCTCGCTATAGAACGTGTCGTTGTATCCGTCAAGCGAACAATAGCGCAGAGTCTTGGTGTCAAGGCTCTCCATGAGGCTCGTCTTCGATGCGTCTCCCTCGAACACCTTGAGCACTTCCTCCTTTGGTTTCTTGTGCGCCATGATGGGGAGGTCAGCCTTGATGATGTCGCGCATACGGTGACGTATGTCTGCAACAATCTCTGGACTCAACACCTCGCCTACCTGCAGCTCACAGTAATAGCCGTTGCTCACAGGAAACATTATTTTTAACTTACCCTCGGGGTACAGGTCGTGCACCGCCTTACATAAGATAAGGAACAAGGTGCGTTTGTACTCTTTGCCCATAACCGTGAACTATGAATTATGAACTATGAACTAATTATGCACCAGCGTGCCTATCTCCTCACCTTCCATCACCTTCTTGAGGTTGCCTACTATGTCCATGTTGAACACGTAGATGGGCAGGTTATTCTGCATACACATTGCCGTGGCGGTGACGTCCATCACCTTCAAGCCCTTGGCTATGACATCCTGATAGGTGATGTCGTGGAACTTCGTTGCCGTAGGGTCTTTCTCGGGGTCGGCGGTGTAGATGCCGTCAACACGTGTGCCCTTGAGCATCACGTCGGCTTCTATCTCTATGCCACGCAGGGATGAGCCTGTGTCAGTGGTGAAATAAGGATTGCCCGTGCCGCCGCTCAATATGACAACCTCGCCATGCTGCATAGCCTCGATAGCCTTCCACTTGGTATAGAACTCGCCTATCGGCTCCATGCGAATGGCGGTGAGCACGCGGTTCTTCTGACCTATGGCACCGAGAGCAGACGACAGTCCCAGCGAGTTTATCACCGTAGCGCACATGCCCATCTGGTCGCCCTTCACGCGGTCGAAACCCTTGCCTGCTCCTGACAATCCTCGGAAGATATTACCGCCGCCGATGACGATGCCGATTTCTACACCCATGTCGGCTATCTCCTTAATCTGACGGGCATAGTCATTGAGACGGTTAACGTCGATGCCATACCCCTGTTCACCCTGAAGACTCTCGCCTGAGAGCTTCAGCAAAATTCTCTTAAATTTCAAACTCATATTAGAACTCTTTTTTATTGTTATTGTCTACTATTTTTTCTTTGTTTTCGAAAAGCATATCTTTTAGGGGGGGAAAAGCTATCCTTTTAGGAGCCAAAAGCTATCCTTTTAGGGGCCAAAAGCTATCCTTTTCCAAGCACAAACCTAACCTCCTTAAAATCAAACTGTTGCAAATCGTCATTTTTTCGTTGCAAAGTCATGATGCCGTTTGCCTCCACACCGACCATTTTTGCCTCAAATTCGCCGTGCGAATCGGCATACTTATGAAAGCCGTCACGCCTATACAGATGCTCATGATACTCACCCATGATGCGTTCCTTCTCCCCCTTCCTCAACAAGTCCATGTACTCCTCAAAATGAGTCAACACCTTATCGAGCAGCTCATTTCTCGAATAGTCCATCCTCGTTATCTGCCTCAATGACACAGGGTTTGGCGCCGTACCATTGAAAAGCTCTTGGTTCACGTTGATGCCAGTACCTATCACCATGTCCTGCAACACCCCTCCCTGCAAGTTTACATCGATGCGTGTGCCGCTGAGTTTCCTGTCCTCCCAATATATGTCGTTAGGCCACTTGATGGTCAGCTTCTCCACACCTCCGCTTGCCAACGACGGTTGCAACACGTCACGCAAGGCATAGTACAAGGCGAGAGCCTCAGCCATAGACATAAGATATTGTTCGGCTACGGGCAACCACGTAGGGTGTATCAGGATGGAGAACAGCAGATTCTTGCCTGCCTCGCTCTCCCAGGTGTTGGTGCCCATGCCTTTGCCTGCCGACTGGTATTCGGCAACGGCACACAGTTCCCCTCCTGTATTCAGTCCCAACAGATATTCGTTGGTCGATGTTATGTCAGCAAGCCTTACAATTTCCATCGTTTCATGAATGTTTTCTCGTCTGCCTGTGCCTTTGCCAGAAAGGCTTTGTATTCCTCACTCTCTGCGTTGAACGGTCTATGTCCTAAGGCTTGGCGGATTGGTTGCCATTCCTTCTCCATTTGTTTTGCACCTTCGCTGAAGAATACCTCCTTAAACTGTTCATAGATGTAATCCACTGCCTGAGCGGATGGGTGAAGCATGTCCTGTTCATAAAACCTGTAGTCTCTTAGTTCGTCATTCATTATCTCGTAGGCAGGGAAGTACTCTACCCCACCCTCCTTTGCCATCTTGTCTGCCGCAAGCAACAAGGTCGCCTTAGACAACTGACTGCCATGGAAACCATACTTAGCGTAGCGTATCGGACTGACAGTGACGATAACCTTCACATCGGCATTGCGCTCGCGCAATATGTTTACCGCCTTGGACAAGTACTCGCTGCATTCCTCTATGGTGAGTTCCTCTTCGTCAAAGAGGTTGTGCGGACGTTTCCTGCAATTATCCACTATCTCTCCCGTCTCCTTCAGCCTATAGACATGATTGGTGCCGAGAGTGAATACTGCTATGTCGGGAACGCCTTGTTCTGTGTTTTCTACGATGAGCCGGCTCACTGTATGCAATATGCTCGCTGGGTTATACATCACCCCGTATGGGTTAACCACAGCCCTGAACTTGTTGTCCATGAAGCGTTTGCCAATGTTATCGGCAAAACAAGAACCAACGAACAACATCCTGTCCGTCGGCATTATTTCGAAAGAGGACTTACGTATGTCAACCTTTGTTTGAAGAAGCATTTGTGCAAAGATAATAAAAAACAATTGATTTTCATCAAAAAAGAAAATAAATTTATAAAAAAACTTCAAAATCGTTTGGTGTGTATGCACACAATTGGTAATTTTGCATCGTACAAACACAACTCACGCAACAGTGAGGCATAAGAAATGTTCCAACCTCAATAGGATGTTTAGGTAATAGCATAGGATAATTAGGATAAGCAAAAGGCTCTTCTCGTGACGAGATGAGCCTTTTTTCTTTTATCCTTAAACTCTATGCTTTTAACTTTCAGCCAGATAATCCTTGGCATACTGTGCATAGTGGGCAGCATAGCTCTCTGCCTGACCTGGTGCGGTTTTCTTTATAAACTTGGCAGGCACACCGCCCCATATCTCATGGTCGCCCACCTTAGTACCGCCAAGCACCAGTGCACCGGCAGCTATGATAGCCCCTTCGCCGACATCAGCACCATCGAGCACCGTAGCCCCCATGCCGATGAGACATCCCTTGCGAAGCGTACAGGCATGCACCGTAGCATTATGACCAATGGTGACATCGTCCTCCATGACGGTAGGACCTGTGGTGTTTGTAACATGCACGCAGGCACCGTCCTGCACATTACAGCGGTTGCCCATAGTGATGGGAGCCACATCGCCCCTCACTACGGCACTAAACCATACCGAGCATTCATCGCCCATCGTCACTTCACCGACTACTGCAGCGGTCTCGCTGAAGTAGCATCCTTCACCCCACTTCGGGGTTTTTCCGTAAATAGTCTTTATTATTGCCATATCTTACTCGCCACGCTCCATGCGTAGCCTTGTTCTTTGTTTATTCCACTTTCTATAGTCACGCCATCAGCACGTGGGCTGGTGAGGCAATTCTTCATGTCATCAGTTATACCTTCACCCGTTATCTTCAGTAGTGCCTCCTTCTTAGTCCATAGCAGCGTGAACTCGGCATCGGCATCCTCCGCCTCACTTATACGTAGCAGTTCTTCGTCGCTCATGCAGTATTCCGCCAGCTGAGGCTTGTACCTTCCGAGACATTCCACGTCAATACCCACCTCGCCCTCATCGCTTACGACGCATGCCACGGCGTGTTTGCAGTGACTGAGGTTGAAACAATCAGCCGAACTCGCTAATTCGTTAATTTGTTCATTCGTCAATTTGACCTTCGGTTTCCCGTGTTCACCCCTGACAAACTCCGGCTTACACCCCATCATGTCGCTCAACAGCCAATAAGCAAGCGCATTCTCCTTCTGCCCTTGCCGATGTTTGAAGCGCAGGCACTCCTCCTTGCGCCATGCAGGCAGTTCGCTGATTATCGCATCTACCTGTTCGGCGGAGTAATCCTCTGGGTGTATTATTTTGTAGCGCATCATGACGTAGCTAAAGAAACTGACCACAAAGGTACACAAAAAAAGCGAGAAAGTTTGTGTAGTTCAATGTTTTTTTGTATTTTTGCATCTGCATTAGCGTTTATGCTTACACATTATTTATAATATACTCATAAACATTATACTTTATTTAAAGCATGGCTTACAACTTACTGAAAGGAAAGAAAGGCATCATCTTCGGAGCCCTGAACGACCAGTCTATTGCATGGAAGGTAGCAGAGCGCGCTGTTGAAGAAGGTGCAGAGATCGTGTTGACAAATACCGCAGTGGCAATTCGTATGGGAACACTCGACGAACTGGCGAAGAAGACCAACGCCAAGGCAGTGATTCCTGCCGATGCAACGAGCGTGGAAGACCTTGAGAACCTGTTCAAGGGCGCTATGGAGGCATTGGGCGGTCAGGTGGACTTCGTGCTCCACTCATGCGCCATGTCCGTCAACATGCGTAAGAAACGCACATACGATGACCTCGACTACGGTTTCCTTGACAAGACACTCGACATCTCGGCAATCTCTTTCCACAAGATGATACAGGTGGCAAAGAAACTGGATGCCATCGCAGAATACGGCTCTATCGTAGCACTGACATACGTTGCAAGCCATCGCACCTTCTTCGGCTATAACGACATGGCGGATGCCAAGGCACTCCTTGAGTCCATCACCCGCTCATTCGGCTACATCTACGGACGCGAGAAGCACGTCCGCGTCAACTGTATCTCACAGTCTCCGACGCTTACCACAGCCGGTGGCGGCATCAAGGGCTTTGACGGCATGCTCGACTTTGCCGACCGTATGTCGCCCCTTGGCAACGCAAGTGCCGATGATTGTGCCGACTACTGCATGACACTGTTCTCTGACCTGACGAAGAAGGTGACGATGCAGACGCTGTTCCACGACGGCGGTTTCTCTAACATGGGCATGTCACTGCGCGGTATGACACAGTACAACAAGTCATTCATACCAGAGAACACAGACGAGAAGACAGGTAAGATAATTTACGGATAAAAGACAATGGGTGGTTTCTTCGGTACTATACAAAACAAACGCTGCGTAGAAGAACTCTTCTACGGCATAGACTATCAGTCACACCTCGGCACCAAACGCGGAGGCATGGCAACATACAGTGAGGAGACACAAGGCTTCCGCCGCTCCATCCACAACCTGCAGAGCACCTATTTCCGCACCAAGTTCGAGGACGAGCTGCCACGCTTCTTCGGCGAAAAAGGCATCGGCGTCATAAGCGACACTGACGCACAGCCGTTGCTCATGAACTCACACCTTGGCAGGTTTGCCCTCGTCACTGTGGGTAAGATAAACAATGCAGAAGAGGTTTCCGAAAAGCTTCTCAACGAAAACATGGTGCTCAGCGAGTTCTCCTCTGGCAGGATAAACCCTACGGAACTTATCGGATTGCTCATCATAAAAGGCAAGAACTTCGTCGAGGGCATCGAGAATGTCTATAAGACCATCAAGGGCTCATGCTCTATGCTCATCCTCACAGAGGACTGCATCATAGCGGCACGCGACTTCTGGGGACGCACACCTATCGTAATAGGAAAGAAGGAGGGGGCTATGGCGGCAACGTCAGAGTCAACGGCATTCCCCAATCTCGGTTATGAGATAAGCCACTACGTAGGACCTGGCGAGATAGTAAAGCTGACAGCCGACGGCATGGAGACGCTACGTCCTGCCGAGAAGAATATGCAGGTATGCTCATTCCTCTGGATTTACTACGGCTTCCCCACCTCATTCTACGAGGGCAAGAACGTTGAAGAGATGCGTTACCAAACGGGATTCGTGATGGGTAAGGAAGACAAGACCGAGGTAGATAGCGCAGGTGGCATACCTGACTCTGGTCTCGGTATGGCAGCAGGCTATGCCGCAGGTCACGGAGTGCCTTACCAACGCTGCATCTCCAAATACACACCAACATGGCCACGTTCATTCATGCCCACCAACCAGGAGACACGTAACCTTGTGGCAAAGATGAAGCTGATACCTAACAAGGCTATGCTCGAAGGCAAACGCTGTCTGTTCTGCGACGACTCCATCGTGCGCGGCACACAGCTGAGGGAGAACACCAAGATACTCAAAGAACTGGGTGCCAAGGAAGCACACTTCCGCATCGCCTGCCCACCGCTGATATGGGGATGTCCGTTCATCAACTTCTCTGCTTCAAAGAGTGAGTTGGAACTTATAGCACGCCGCGTTATCATGGACTTCGAGACAGGCAAGTCCGAAGCTACCATGCTGGCTGACGCCGACAAGACCGAGAGCGTCAACATACCTGAGGAGCGCTTGCAGCAATATGCCAAGACCGACTCACCAGAGTACAAGGCGATGGTCAACGAGATAGCAAGACGCCTCAACATCGACTCCTTGCAGTTCTCAAAGCTCGAAACCATCATTGAGGCTATCGGCTTGCCTAAGTGTAAGGTTTGCACCCACTGCTTCGACGGTTCGTCAGCACATACGTTGTAGGTTTTACAACTTACCTATATTAAGTTTTACACCTTATTTATATAATAAGGGGTTATATCCATATAAGGGGATGTGATTTTCCAGTCGCATCCCCTTGTTTTATGTCAAGCAAAAAGCCCATAATACCAATATTACGCAAAAATAACCCAAAAGCGCCATTTTGTGCGCTGTGTGCGTGCACAGTCGTTGATTTGTATCAATTTAAGTGCTTTTTCTTAATATTTTCTTTTAAATTGTTTGCGCACACAATTATTTCGTCGTACCTTTGCATCGTCAAAAGGAAAACGAAGCAATTCGTTCCTTGCGACTATCAAAAAGCATAGCAAAGATTGTTTAGGTTAGTAGAAAAATAGATTGATTTAGGTTTAGCAAGGTTAGTCAGGTAAAAGATTGTAGAAAGTGGGATAACACACGACGAAGTCAGAAGGGCAAGGGAAAAGGTCAAGAGTGACCTCCCTACCCGAAAGACCGTCAAAGCTGAGAGAGAAAGAAACCCCTCGAAGCTTACTATTGAAAGAAATATTGTTTAGGTTAGTAGATATATAATAGATTTAGGTTTTAGTTATTAGGTTAGAAAGATTGTTTAACTCTTGGATAGCAAGAAGCATCGCGAGATACTTCTTAATTTTAGAAAAGGTTTAGTTAAACATACTTTAAATGCTCCAACAGTCGTGAGACTCTTGGAGCATTTTTCGTTATGGCGACATGGCGTTATAAACGATATAACGACATGACGACATTTCAAAGCTTGTTATAACGATATAACGACATGTCGTTATTACGAAATGTCTTACAGTTGGAAGGTTTTCTTTTGCAGCACGAAGTTGGAGCCTAAGTATTTCTCCTTCACTATATGGTTGGAGGCAAGCTCATCGGGAGTGCCGTGAAAAAGTATGCGTCCTTCGAAGAGCAGGTATGCGCGGTCGGTGATGTTCAGCGTCTCGTGCACGTTGTGGTCCGTTATGAGTATGCCGATATTGCGATGCTTCAGGTGCCACACCACGTTCTGTATCTCCTCCACCGCTATGGGGTCAACGCCTGCGAAAGGTTCGTCGAGCATGATGAACTTCGGCTCTATGGCGAGGCATCGTGCTATCTCCGTCCTGCGTCGCTCACCGCCAGACAGTCTGTCGCCGAGGTTCTTGCGCACCTTCTGCAGCGAGAACTCGTTGATAAGGCTCTCCAACTTCTCTTCGCGGTACGCCTTCGGCTTGCCCGTCATCTCAAGCACAGACATGATGTTGTCCTCCACCGACATCTTGCGAAACACGCTCGCCTCCTGCGGCAGATAGCCCACACCGTGGCGTGCGTGCTCATATACCGCCATCGATGTTATCTCCTGATCGTCTATATATACGTGTCCTGCATTGGGCACCACCAGTCCCGTGGTCATATAGAAAGAGGTGGTCTTGCCGGCTCCGTTAGGTCCCAGCAGTCCAACTATCTCGCCCTGCTTCACGTTGAACGACATATCGTTCACCACCGTCCGCTTGCCGTATATCTTTACTAATCCTTCGCTCCTGAGTGTTGACATTCTTTTTCTTTTTTAATAGTAGCTATAGTGACTATAGTTCCTATAGTAATTTACAATGAGGCTTTCGCCTCATTATACTCTTTTACGAGTCTTTCCATTATCACGCTGACAGGCTCCACCGTCTTTATGGCGCTGGCTATCTGTCCTATCTCCATCTCGCCATTCTCCGTGTCGCCATCGAATATGCCTCGGCGTGTAGCCTTCTCGCCAAGTATCTCCAGCAGTTCGGGCACCTCGGCGCCCTTTGCCTCTGCTTCGGCAAGACGAGTGTAGAGCCCGTTCTTCACCAGTCGCGACGGCGACAGTTTCTTCAGGCACAGCATAGTGTCGCCCTCCTCCAGGTTGGTACAAGCCTTCTTGAAGTTCTCGTGGGCGCTGCTCTCTTCGGCAAGAGCAAAGAGAGTACCTATCTGCACACCCTCTGCGCCGAGCACCTGCGCCGCCAGGCATGCCTCGCCCGATGCTATGCCACCGGCAGCTATGAGGGGTAGCGTCGTTGCCTTCCTCACCTGCGGTATCAGGCACATCGTCGTCGTCTCCTCCTTGCCGTTGTGACCTCCAGCCTCAAAGCCCTCAGCCACCACCACATCGACGCCTGCCTCCTCACATTTCCTGGCAAACTTGCTTGAGCTCACCACGTGAGCCACCGTCATGCCTGCCTCGTGAAAACGCTGCGTATATTTCTTCGGGCTGCCTGCGGAAGTAAAGACTATCTTGCATCCCTCCTCTATCATCATCTCCATCAGCGAGTCTATCTGCGGGTACATCAGCGGCAGGTTGACGCCCCACGGCTTACTGGTCGCCGCCTTCACCTTTCTTATATGTTCGCGAAGCAGCTCCACCGTCATTGTTCCTGCGCCTATCAAGCCCAGCCCCCCTGCGTTACTCACCGCAGCAGCCAGTCGCCATCCGCTGCACCACGCCATTCCGCCTGCTATCACAGGCACCTCAATGCCGAATATCTCTTTTATCCTATTCATACTTTTTCCTTTTCCTAAGATGCTTATTTCTTGCAAAGTTACAAAAAATTATCACAATTATCAAAAAATAATTATCATAAAATGACAAAAAGGAAGAAAATAACAGCGGCAAGCAAATCCTCTTGGTTTGGGGATTGCTTGCCGCAAATCGTATAGTTAGTGTCAGTTTTCCTATCTGTCGTATGGTAATAAGCCTGTTAGTATGGTAGTGACGTAACCTTGTAATAGGTCTCTGTCTCACCACCCATATCTACAACAAGTTGGGTATCAGTCCAAGACTTGATTGTACATTGTATGGTTTGCCTCTTTCCGTCAAAATCTCCTGTCAGAGAGATTGTGCTGCCATTGATAGCAAAGGTGTATTGACCAGAGTAACTAAGTGTACCGTTCCTGTACTCTCTACGTTCTACCATTGAACTCGTCTTGAACTCAAGGGTGTTCACTTTTGATGCACTGAAAGAAGCGTCTGTTGTCCAGTAAACAGGGCTGTCAGTGGTTGACTGCTTCTCAGGTGTTACAACGGCGGCGTTGTCGTTAGCGTTGTCGTCGTCATCACCGCAAGATACGAATGTTGCGCTGGCGCAGAATGCCAGCATGCATAGTGCAATTGAAAGAAACTTTTTCATAATAGATACTGTTTTTTTTGTTAATAAATTAGTGAATGTTATTTATGGTTATGTTCTTATTCCATTACGACCTTCTTGCCGCCCTGTATCACGATGCCCTTGTAGCCATCGCCAACACGAGCACCTGCTACAGAGTACTTTGGGGCATTGCTGACAGCTGCTGCCTTGCTTACGCCCTGAACGGCACTGCCCTCTTTCACTGTGAATGCGAGCTGCATCTCTGAAGCTCCTTTCCTCAGGAACTTGTAATCGCCTCCAGTGGTTACTACCCGATACATATATTCCAGTACATAGTTGTGACCCGAGGTCAGTCCGCTGAGAACATCGACATGTCCGTTGTAGGTGTATTCCAGTCTATGGTCATAGCGTTGCTCTGCCTCATTCCATATATCGTCCCAACCTGTATTCGTCG
>JAFVBX010000058.1 GCA_017479675.1 Prevotella sp. | reverse complement strand
TATTCTATCTCCACCTGCGGAAAGCGTTCCTTCAACTGCGGCAGATAGCTCTCGAAGGAGCTATCGCCGTATATTCCTGGTTCTCTTACGCCCAACAGATTGAGGTTGGGACCATTCATGATTAGGATTTTCATTGATTCTTTTTTTCGTAATGTCGTTATAACGATATGTCGATATTTCGAAAGATTTACTGTGCAAGCAAGGCTTGGAGCTTTCTCATTCCCTCGCTTGCTCCACATTCGAGGTGGGTGACGTTCTGTTTTGCGGCAACAGGCTTAGGGTCTATGAGGTAGATGGGGGTGCCTGGCTTGACATACTGCACCAGTCCGGCAGCGGGATAGACGTTGAGCGACGTACCTATTATAATAAAGATGTCGGCTGTCTGTGCCTCTTGTACCGCATCATACATGTTTGGCACGCTCTCGCCAAAGAACACTATGTAGGGGCGGAGCAAGGAACCGTCGCCAGCTTTCTCATCATGAGGCACCTCAAGACCGAGCTCGCCAAAGCCTTCGTGGGGCAGGCTCACCCAATAGCGGGGATTATCGACGTCACGGCTGGAGCACATCTTCATCATCTTGCCGTGCAGGTGTATCACCTTAGAGGAGCCTGCCGCCTCGTGCAGGGCATCAACATTCTGCGTCACTACTACGACGTCGAAGTCTTTCTCCAGTTCCTTCAGCAACAGGTGTCCTTCGTTGGGTTGTACGTCTTTGTACTTCATGCGCAACATGTTGTAGAAGTCGTTCACGTAGTTGGGATTTGCCTCCCAGCCCTCATGCGTTGCGACACGCTCAACGGGGTAGTTGTCCCACAAGCCTCCTGCATCGCGGAAGGTGGTGAGACCGCTCTCTACTGACATTCCTGCGCCAGTAAGGACTACAATTTTCTTTCTCTTCTCTGCCATAGTTTTTATCATTATGTCGTTATGTCGAAATTAGCGAAATGTCGCCGTATAGTTACTTCTTCAGCGCATAGCGCACTGGGTAGAGCACCGAGAGGAAACCCACTACCACCACAGTAAGGAAGACGATGAGGACATCATCATAGTGGACGCTCACGGGGTAGGCATCGATGATGAATGCCCCAGCGCTCTGTCCGAGGGTGACAAAGCCGAACTGCTGTTGCAACAGGCATAGCAACAAGCCCAGCAACACTCCGATTACCGCTCCTATGATACTGATGAGCCAGCCCTCGAAGATGAATATACGCTTGATGAGCGTGTCTCTTGCTCCGAGACTGCGCAGCGTCTCCACGTCATTCTTTTTGTCGATGATGAGCATGGACAGCGAACCGATGATGTTGAAGCATGCCACAACGAGGATGAAGGTGAGGAATATGTATGCCATAAGTTTCTCAATCTTCATGATGTTGAAGGTGTCTTCCTGCTGTTCGTAGCGGTCTTTTACCTTGTATTTGTTGCCCAGCATTGCCTGCATCTTCTGTTTCACGTTGGCAATGTCGTTGCCATGCTTCAGCTTGATTTCGAGCGATGATATCTCGCCGTCGCACTGGAAAAGCATACGTGCAAAGGGTAGGCTGGTGAGTATGTAGTTGCTGTCGTAGTGGCTCTGTTGCACGCAGAACACTACACCAGACGACAACAGCGAGTCTTCTACAAAGCCCGTCATGGGATTCATCATGTCGAGTTGCCCTTCACGTTGCGGAGCATAGACGTGCAGGTAACCAGGGAAATAGGTTCCTAAGCCCATGGTGTTGGCAAGGCGTATGCCCATAACGCCGTATTGCAGGTCGGCGGCATGCAGGGAGAAGTCGCCTTCGCCGTAACAGATGTTGCGTATGTTGGCGAGACGCTGGAAACTGTCGTCAACACCTTTTATTATTACCATAGCCTGACGGTCGCCATATACGGCAAGGGCTTGGTCTTCTACGGTCTCTGATGTCACCTCCACCTCGTCCATCGCCTTTATCTTCACTATCTCTGGTGCATCGGCAGCAAATGTCTTGCCCTCCACAGCCACCACCTTCAGTTGCGGGTCGAAGGAAGTGAAGAACGTTGCCACAAGGTCGCTGAAACCGTTGAACACGCTTAGCACCACCACCATTGCCATCGTTGCTACGGTGACACCTATGACGCTGATGCCCGATATGACGTTGATAACGTTGGTGCTCTTCCTTGAGAAGAGGTAACGACGTGCTATGTAAAGTGCAGTGCTCACTTCTTTAACAGTTCGTCAATCTTCTCCATGTAGTCGAGTGAATCGTCGATGAAGAAGCGCAGTTCGGGTATGATGCGCAGCTGGTTGCGCACTTTCTTGCCGAGGTCATAGCGTATGGTGGCAGTGTTCTGGCGTATGTTCTCCAGCAGTTCCTCGCCTCTCTCTGACGGGAAGATGCTGAGATATGCCGTACAGATGCCGAGGTCAGGCGAAATTTTAACTCGTGTGACGCTCACCATCACGCCGTGCATGGCACGTGTCTGGCTTTGGAATATCAGGCTCAGCTCCTTCTGCAGTAGCCTGCACACCCTGTTTTGTCTTGTTTCCTGCATAAGTCAAATTAACAAATTAACGAATTAACAAATTAACGAATTATTGGAAATCAAATCCGTTATATACATTTATATCTACTTGCCCATGTATGCCGCTGACCTTTCCGTCCTGGCACAGTTGCCAATAAACCAGGTTCACGTCGGGCTTATATTCTCCGTAGCGTGCTATCCACACGTCGTAGTTTCGTTTCAGGTCGGGAGCGGCAGAGAGATGTTTGTTTACAAATCCCTGACTGATGTAGAGTATCGGCTTCACCTTCCACCTTCTCTCTACTGCGGCTATCCATGCTCTGACATTCTTAAACACCCTGTCGATGCCTCCTGCCTCCCTTATCTGACGGTCTGTAGGCTCTATGTCGAGCACTGGCGGCAGGTCGCCATTGTTGTATTTTGCGTTTGCAAGGAAGTTTTGTGCCTGTTCCGTGCCTGTGGTCTTCAGCGAGAAAAAGTGATAGGCTCCTGTGCGGTAGCCGTGCCTGCGTGATGCTACATAGTCGGCATTGAAATACTTGTTTTGTATCGTCACGCCCTCTGTGGCTTTGATGTAGATGAAGCTCACTGGATAATCCACTTTGCCCTCAATCTTTTTCTTGGAGTAAGTGCCGAGACTTGTGATGCGCAGTTTGCTCCAGTCGATGGTGAAGCGCTTCTTGCCCTGCTCATGCTGGTAGCGCGATATGTCTATGCCGTATATACGTTCTGGGTAGTAGGTGATGCGTTCGCCAAGAAACTTGCCTTCCTTCCATTCTCCCAGTTGCAGGCGTTTGCCTGGCACCATTGCAAAACCTACGCCTGTGCGTTTGCCGTGTTGCCATTCTCCCTCGTAGAAATCGCCGTTCAAACCGAGAAAACGTCCGAATCCATCGGGAAAAGCGAGGGAGTCTCGACTGCCTTCATACACTCCCAGACTATCTATTCCGCTACGTGTCAGGTGTGTCTGCGGCATATGGCGTTCCTTCAGTCGAAGCATGGCATCCTTACATCCCACCCTTATGAAGGTCTTTATCTCTGAGCTGTCGATGATGGCATAGTGCTGCTCCAGCTTCACTCGCACATCCTTCGCCGTCAGTGCCTGCCTCACCAATGAGTAGGCACGGTTGACGGAGTCTGTGACCGATGTCAGTGCCCTGCTGTATCGTTGCACCATCTCGAAGCCATATTCCGTTACGGAGTGGGTTTTCAGATAGTAGTCTATATCCTTGCGCTGCGTCTTGAGAACCTTCTTTATATTATTAAGGTGTAGCGCCTGACGACTCAGCAGACTGTGCAAATCGCCTTGCGAAGCGTTTACTACCGCCAGCGTGTCGTAAGGTTCTACGACAAAAGAGCCGTTGCCGTATGGCAGGAGCATCCAGCGTTTCACCCACTGCGCATTGAGCGTATCGGTGGCATAGCCCCCGCTTTGCGGCATGATGTCAGCCAGCAATGTGTCGCCACGCATGTTGCAGAATGTAAAGAGCACCTTGTCTCCTGTCATCACGACGTAGCGCGACTGTGCCACGATACGTGTGTCGGAACTCTCAAGTTCCTTTGGTGTCGGGGGATAAAATACCCATAATATCCAAGCGCAAGCTATCAGTGCCATTGCCGCGGCAAGGGCTTTTCCACGTTTGAATATTATGGGTAGCTTCCCCATTATTATGGTAGTTGAAGTTATTTACTTGCCAAGAATGCAGCGAGAATCTTGTCGGCAGCCTCCTGCATCTCCTCGGCAGACAGTTGCAGTTTCTCCTTGCGGAAGTCAACGTCAGCCTCACTCTGCATAGGTATCAGGTGAATATGTGCATGAGCCACTTCAAGTCCGAGCACCACCTGTGCCACCTTCTTGCAGGGGAAAGCCTCCTTCAGTGCCTTTGCCACCTTCTTGGCGAAGAGCTGGTAGCGCTGCAGTTCGTCGTCCTCCATGTCGAAGATGTAATCTACCTCCCTGCGTGGAATCACCAGTGTGTGTCCCTTTACCAAGGGGTTGATGTCGAGGAAGGCATAGAACTCCTCGTTCTCCGCACACTTATAGCTGGGTATCTCGCCAGCTGCTATCTTAGAAAATATATCCATAGTTTAATAAGTGATGTTCTCGATTCGCAGTTTCAGCACGCCGCGAGGTATCTTTGCCTCTACCTCGTCGCCCACCTTATGGTTGAGCAGAGCCTGTGCTATAGGTGTCTCGATGGAAATCTTTCCCTCGCGCAGGTTAGCCTCGTTGGCGCTCACGATGGTGTAGGTCATCTTTGCCTTGTTGGCAAGGTTGGTCATCTCCACCTTTGAAAGCAGCTGCACGGCGTCGGTGCTCAGACGGCTCTTATCTACTATCTTGGCATCGGCGATTGTTGACTTCAGTATGTTTATCTTGTCAGCAAGGTGTGCCTGCGCCTCCTTTGCTGCATCATACTCTGAGTTTTCCGACAGGTCACCCTTGTCGCGTGCCTCCGCTATGGCGGCACTTGCCTTAGGCATCTCTATAGCCTCAAGGCGATGTAGTTCGGCTACAAGGTTTTCGTAGCCTTCTTTTGACATGTAAGCCATAATCTTTACTTTATTCTTTATATATTGTTCTTTATACTCAAAAATACGGACAGACAAAAAAGAAGAACCCCGACCATATACCCCTCTTTGCAGGTGCATTGTCGGAATCCTGAGCTTTTAAGCTAATAAATCCATCAGTCCTCATGACTGATATTGCGAGTGCAAAGTTACGGATTTATTTTCTTTCTTGCAACTTTTTTAGGGAAAATTTATTCTTCTTCGCTCTTCTTGCCGAATTCGGGGTCTATCTTCAACAGCGATGCCGTGAGGAACGTCACAGAGCAGAATATCATGACGATGATGAAGAACATGCGATAGCCCACCAACTCCTGCAAGGCTCCGGCAAACAGTCCTGGTATCATCATCGACAGTGCCATGAAGGCTGTGCAGAGGGCATAGTGGCTCGTCTTGTATTCTCCGCGACTATAATATATAAGGTATAGCATATAGGCGGTGAAACCGAAGCCATAGCCGAACTGCTCAAAGAATATGCAGACGTTGATGGTCAGCAAGTCTGACGGCAAGGCGTATGAGAGATATACATAGACTATGTCGGGAAGGGTGATGGCGCATACCATAGGCCACAGCCATTTCTTCAAGCCGTCCTTGCTGGCAGCTATTCCTCCGAGAATTCCGCCAAGGGTAAGACCGATGACACCTACCGTTCCCTGTACGAAGCCGTATTCCTGCGGTGACAGACCGAGTCCTCCGCTATGCGAAGCGTCGATAAGGAAGAGTGACGATACCTTGGCAAGCAGCCCTTCGGGCATTCTGTAGAGCAACATGAACAGTATGCCGACAACGACTTGCTCTTTCTGGAAGAAAGTCTTCAAAGTGTCGATGAAATCGGCAAAAATAGTGTCTGCCGTCACTCCTTTGCGTGGTGCATCGTCTTTCGGACGTGGCAGCACGTAGGAATGCCACAGCCATAGGGCGAGAAACAGTCCCGTGATGCCGTAGAAGAGCAGGCTCCATGAGTATGCTATGTTGTTGCGGAAGATGACCTGCAGGTTTCCTGCTATCATCACCAGCACTCCCTGTCCGAATATCATGGCGAAGCGGTAGAAGGTGGAGCGTATGCCCACGAACCAAGTCTGGTCGTGCTGTGACAGTCCGAGCATGTAGAATCCGTCTGCCGATATGTCGTGTGTGGCGCTTGAGAATGCCATGAGCCAGAAGAAGCACAGCGTGCCTTGCAGCCAGAACGGGGTGGGGATGGTGAACGCCACACCGCCGAAGGCGGCGCCTATGAGCAGCTGCATGGACGTTATCCACCAGCGTTTGGTCTTTATGAGGTCTATGAAGGGGCTCCACAACGGCTTTATCACCCAGGGCAGATAGAGCCATGAGGTGTAGAATGTTATCTCGGCATTCGACAGTCCGAGCTGTTTGTAGAGTATGAGCGCAATAGTCATTACCGCTACATACGGTATTCCTTCAGCAAAGTAGAGTGTTGGCACCCATGACCAGGGGTTCTTCATAATAGCCTTTATATATAAATAATGTGTAATAAAATCCGTTTACAGATGCAAAGGTACGAATTTTATTTTATTGTGGCAAATATTCTGTCGGTGCGGCTCCATATTTTTGTTTGAAGCAGCGTGAGAAGTATTTCGGGTCGGTATATCCGCACTTGAAGGCTATGTCGGTAACGTTTATGGTGTTTCCGTTGTTGCGTTCGGTCGTTATGAGGTGTACGGCATGCCGCATCCTTGCGTCGATGAGCAGCTGTGCTGCCGTTATGCCAATGATGGAGTTGAGACGTCGGTTCAGCGTTGAACGGCTTGTTGCCGCTGCTGCTGCCATGTCGTCGATGTTGGCATCGCTGTCGCCCATGTTCTCCTCTATGTATGTGCGCACCTTGTCCATGAACCATTGCTCTTCGGTCTTTACCGCCTCGGGAGTGGCATTGGTGTCGCTGTTGCTGCTTTGGAACATGTTGCTGACGGCATTGTTCTTGGTTGTCTCGTCGATGAGCGTCATGTATTTCTCCAGTGCCTCGCTGCGCTGTCTCTTCAGGTTGCGTATGAAGAACTGCAAGTGTATCATGGCGCCTACGAAGATAACGGCAAGTACCCAGAAGAGTATCTTCGCCCATGTCGTCTCGTACCAGTAGGCGTCGGCTATGATGGTGATGGTCGCCGTGTTGTTCACCCATCTGCCGTAGCGGTCGGTAGATTGTATTCTGAGGCTGTATGTGCCTGGCTTCAGGTCGAAGAACGATATTTCGCGGTCGAGGCTCGCCTTTGTCCATTGCGAGCCGTTGAGGCTCGTGCGGTACTGTATGTGCTCGTTCTCTCCCAGGTCGAGCGCTGCATATTTTATGGTCAGCGTGCGCTGGTCTGCCGTCAGGTGTATGGTGTCCGACAGCGGCATCACGTGGTCTGCCTCGTCACCGTCGATGTTTATGGACGTAATGACGATAGGAGGAATGTATCCTCTGCGGAACATGCTCTGCGGTCTTACGATGTATGCGCCCTCCTCTGTTGCGAAGATGAACTTGCCGTTGTCCAGTCTTGCCGGCTGCCCCTCTGCAAAGTGGCAGTTGTCAGCCCAGAAGACGTGGTTGAAGTTTGTCGTCTCGTCGGTCTTGGGGTTGAATGTCATCACGTTGTTCAGTCCCACAATCATGAGCGTGCTGTCGTTGAGCAGCATCAGGGAGTGGCAATAGTCGGAGCTGAGCGACGAATTATCGTCGGTGAAATGGGTAAATTCGGGCTTGTCGGAGAAAAGGCTCTCTTCGCTTATCATCTCGATGCCCGAGCTCTCCGTAGCTAAGTATATCATGCCTGCGGCATCCTGCACTATGTCCATGACAACGCCGTTGGACAGCGATTTCTCGTCCTTGCTGTTTCGGTCTATCAGCTTAAACTTTGTCTTGGTGTAGTCCTGCTTGTCGATGTGGGCTATGTACAGTCCGTACGACGTGCCTACGAGTATGTTTCCCTTGGCTGTTATGAGCACGGTTCTCGCATGCACCTTGTTGACAATGTGGTCAATCACGGGATTTTCCGCTCCTGGGTTAGGGCAGCAGAGTATTCCCCCGTTGAAGCTTGCTATCCACAGTCGTCCCATGGAGTCTGACTGCATGTCATAGACGGCATCGTTGGAGATGTGCTTCACGTTGGCAAACGTCACCCCGTTTTTCGATGAATTCGGCAAAATTCGTATGAAGTGGGCTGGTTTGCCGCCTACATACATATACCCGTTGTCATGCTGATAGATGGTGTAGGGCTGGAACCCTATCTTGATGTTGCTCAGCATGTCTCCGTCGGCATTGTATATCTTTATGCTCTCGTCGCTCTTCGTTCCCACCCAGATGAGGTTGTTGCTGTCAACGAGCAGTCCGCGCGGGTCGAGGTTTTCCGTGCCCTTGAGGGGTATGGCGGGGTGGTGTACTATGCTCTGCTTGTATATGCCGTTGCTGTCACCGGTCCAGATGTTGTCCTGACGGTCCACAAGTTTTGTCCAGTGCGTCTTCAGCTTTTCGCGTATATAGTCGCGTTTTGCCTTTGGCAAAGACTTGAACGTGTAGGTCTTTAGGTTGAACTCCACCGCGTCCAACTCTGCGAGGCACCACAGGTTGCCCTCGGGCGAGAGCATCATGTTGCGTATGCGGTCGTTCTGCAGTTCGTTGCCGTCACCAGGCTTGTTCTTGATGCGGTAGAAGTTGTAGCCGTCATACACGTTGAGTCCGTTCCATGTGGCAAACCATAT
>JAFVBX010000007.1 GCA_017479675.1 Prevotella sp. | reverse complement strand
ACTCCACCACCACGGCGGTGCCGCTGGTGGCTACCATGAGCATGGAGTTTTTCTCGCCGATGGTCTCGTAGTCGATGTCGATGCCTACTACGGCGTTGGCGCCGAGTTCTTCTGCCCTGTCTTGCATCTCGCGCATGGAGGTGTCTTTTGCCTCGCGCAGCACCTTCTCGTAGCTGTCTGAGCGTCCGCCCACGAAGTCACGGATGCCCGCAAGGAAGTCCTTGAAGAAATTTGCTCCTATTATTGTTTCTCCTGTCACCACTCCCTTGTATTCCTTTATGGAGCGTCCCTCAATTACTGGTGTTGTTGTTAGTATCATAAATGTTTAGGGTAAAAGACTTCGCCCGGATGTGGGCGAAGTCTTGTTGGTGTGTATAGAAAAATGGTTTTGTCGTTTTAGTCGCGCGGACGGATGTTCATGGCTGAGAGTTGTTCGCTGACCTCGGCATTGATGCGTTGTCCGAACTCCTGCATGGTCATGACAGCCTGCTCGCCGCCGCCTTGCTGACGCATTGCCACAGTGCCGTCTGCCTGTTCCTTCTCGCCTACGATGACCATGTATGGGATGCGCTTTATCTCGTTGTCGCGCACCTTCCTGCCTATCTTCTCGTTGCGGCTATCGACAACGGCACGCACGCCTACGGTGGCGAGGTAGTCCTGCACCTGCTCGGCATAGTCGTTGTACTTCTCTGATATAGGCAGTATTGCCACCTGCTCGGGGGTGAGCCAGAGGGGGAAGTGACCTGCTGTGTGCTCGATGAGCACGGCGGTGAAGCGTTCCATAGAGCCGAAGGGGGCACGGTGTATCATGACTGGACGCTTCTTGGTGTTGTCCTCTGCGGTGTATTCAAGCTCGAAACGGTTTGGCAATTGATAATCTACCTGAATGGTGCCGAGCTGCCAACGGCGACCGATGGCATCCTTTACCATACAGTCGAGCTTAGGACCATAGAAGGCTGCCTCGCCTGTCTCGGTGCGTGCGTTGAGTCCGCGCTCTGCACAGGCATCGATGATAGCCTGCTCGGCTGACTGCCACTGCTCGTCGGTGCCGATGTATTTCTCCTTGTCCTGAGGGTCGCGGAGGGATATCTGGAACTCCACCTGCTCGTCCTTGAAGCCGAAAATGGAGAAGACTGCCTGGATGATGTCGAGGACGCGGAGGAACTCTGACTTCACCTGATCCTGACGGCAGAAGATGTGGGCATCGTCCTGAGTGAAGGAGCGCACGCGTGTCAAGCCGTGGAGCTCGCCTGACTGCTCATAGCGATATACGGTGCCGAACTCGGCGCAGCGGAACGGAAGCTCACGGTAGGAGCGTGGCTTAGAAGCGAATATCTCACAGTGGTGAGGGCAGTTCATCGGCTTGAGCATGTATTCCTCATCCTCCTCTGGGGTGTGGATGGGCTGGAAGGAATCCTTGCCGTAGTGTGCCCAGTGACCTGAGGTGACGTAGAGGTTCTTGGAACCGATGTGGGGGGTGATGACTTCCTGATAGCCGAAGCGCTTCTGTATGGTGCGCAGCATCTCCTGAAGACGCAGACGCAGGTCGGTGCCCTTTGGCAACCATATAGGCAAACCCTTGCCTACTCGCTCGGAGAACATGAAGAGTTCCATCTCCTTGCCTATCTTGCGGTGGTCGCGCTTCTTTGCTTCCTCGAGCATTACGAGGTACTCGTCGAGCATCTTCTTCTTAGGGAAGGTGATGCCGTAGAGGCGCTGCAGCTGTGCCTTGCTGGCATCGCCGCGCCAGAAAGCTCCTGCTATGGAGGTGAGCTTGATAGCCTTGATGATGCCTGTGGAAACGATGTGGGGACCTTTACAGAGGTCGGTGAAGTTGCCCTGGGTGTAGGTGGTGATGGTGCCGTCTTCGAGGTCTTGGTCGATGTGCTCCACCTTGTACTCCTGCCCCTGTGCCTTAAACTGTGCTATGGCGTCTGCCTTGCCTACTTCCTTGCGCACTACGGGTTCGTCCTTGCGTGCGAGTTCGAGCATCTTGTCTTCTATCTGCTTGAAGTCGCCCTCCTTTATCATCTCGCCGTTGGGGAGCTGGACATCATAGAAGAAGCCGTTCTCGGTGGCAGGACCGAAGCCGAACTGTATGCCAGGATAGAGCTCCTGCAATGCCTCGGCGAGGAGGTGGGCAGAGGTATGCCAGAAGGCGTGCTTGCCTTCTTCGTCCTCAAAACGGTAGAGGGCGATGGTAGCGTCCTCGGTGATGGGGCGGTTGAGCTCGGTGGTCTCGCCGTTTACGCCGCAAGCCACGACATTGCGTGCCAAGGCTGGTGAGATACTTTCTGCTATCTGTAAGCCTGTGACGCCGCTTTCATACTGGCGTACAGAGCCGTCGGGGAAAGTTATGTTGATCATAATGTTCTGGTAAATTGAAGAATTATTTTTTTTCTTTATTCCTTATTCCTTTTTACTTTCTGCGCTTGCGCAGAGTCTTCTTTTCCCACTCCGCCTTGCGCTTGAGGTATTCCTCGTAGTGGTTTTCGAGATAGTTGTCAGCCATTACTGTTTGTATTTTGTGTAGATGACGCTTGCCTTGACGGCACCGTTGTCGGCGGTGCCTTTCTTCAGGCGTGTGCTCTCCATCTCCATGGAGTGGCTCACCTTGGTGAGCACGGAGGAGTTGCTGATGGTGGAGTAGGTGGTCTCTACCGGCACGAGGAGCACTTTGTTCCAGTCTTTGGTCTGCTCGTCGGCAGAGTATTCGTCGATGGTCTTGCCTGACTCTTTCCACTTGTGGTACATCGCTGTGACGAGTGAGGCGATGTTGTTGAAGGTGTAGCCGTTGGTGGTGGAGGAGTAGGTGGCAAGGTATGAGGTCCTTGAGTTGCTGACCTGCTTCTTGTCGAAGAAGTTCTTTATGGAGTCGTTGGGCAAGAGGAGCAGCGTGGCTGGCGGTGTGGTGGCATAGTCGCCGCTGTATGTGTTGTTGACACATGGCAGGAAGATGCGTACGGTGCTTAGCGAGTCGTTCTCGTGGTCTTGCATTATGGCGTTGACGTCAATGGTGAGCTGTGTGTAGATGGCATCGGGGCTCTTGACATAGGTGTAGCTGTCTGAGCTGTTGGCAGAGCTGACGAGGTCGTCAATGCTGCTGTCGCTGATGGTGGAGTGCTGTATACTCTCCTCGGTACCGGTGAGCAGTGCCTGCACCTTGTGGATGGAGTCAGGCTTGGCTGATGAGGGGTACTTCATGCGGTAATACACGGTGAGTGACGTTGCCGTAACGGATGCTATGGCTCCCTCGCCTCCGATGTGTTTCAGGTAGAAGCCCGGGCACACATTCTTGAGGAATGTCACCTGGGTGTTGAAGCCGTTGTGGTAGGCGGCACTCTCGTCGAGGTACTGCTTCATGATGTATGTGCCGTAGTTGCTGTATGTCACTCCGTCACGACCTGTGTATTCCTTGTTGAGCGGTATGGTGACGTAGTGGCTGTGTGAAGAAGAGGTGCTGGTGCCTTCTGCCACCATGTTCTTGATGGAGTAGGTACGCAGGGCATTGATGGAACCGGCATCGGTACGTATCATTCCTTCCGTCTCGGGGTTGAAGGTGATGGGGTAGTCCTTAGACTCTACGTAGGGCTGGCTGAGTTCCTTGACGTTGACGGACATCTGCGCCGTGCTGTCGCCCTTGAAGTCGGCAATGTATAGGGTGAGGTAGCAGGAGTCTGCCTTGAGATATTTCATCTTCTCGGCACGCACGTCCTCGCTCAGGTTCTTGCCTATAGGCAGCAACGTGCCAGCGTCGTCATACACCATGACGGAGTCGATGTCGGGGAATATCGAAGTGGCATTGTAGGAAGTAAGGAACTGGTTGCTGAGGGGTATCACCTGCGTCATGAAGTCGGCGGTGAGGTATGACTGTGTCTCGCCGTCGTACATCTTGCCGAGGTAGGCGTAGCTGGAGCGTGCCGAGATGTCGCTGAGGGACGCTCCCTTGACAGATGCGGAGGACAGGTTGAACTCGTTGGTGGAGAACTCCACGTTGTCTGAAATGTCAGTGAGGGTTCCTCCGAGTCCTTCTGTGCTGTCGTCACACGATGCCAGCATAAATGTCGTTATGAGTATAAGGAAAAATATCTTTTTCATAAGGCTACAGCGTGTCAAGGAATTTGGCGTAGGCTGCGGTGAAGTCTTCGCCTGGGTATTCAAGAATCTTCTTGCCTGTCTCCTTTGCGTAGTTCATGATAGCCTCATTGCTGTCAGCCTGTGCTGCTATGACGCCGTCGGAATTGTCGATAGCCATCTTAGCCAGTTCCATGCCGTCGATGTCGTCCTTGTAGCCTTCGAGCGACTCCTTGGTGATGTTCTTGAAGTAGAGGTTGTCCTTCAGTGTGCTCTCCAGACTCTTCTCGGGACCTTGGTTGTAGATGGCGGTGACAATCTTTGCGTCGGCTATGGCAGGTTCGTCGGCATAAGCCTGCTTGGCATAGAGAGGCAGCAGTGCCGCCATCCATCCGTTGCACACTATCACGTCAGGAACCCAACGCTGTTTCTTTATAGTTTCTATCACACCACGGGCAAAGAATACGGCACGCTCGCCGTTGTCGTCGTAGGGGTTGCCGTCGGCATCGACGGTCTGTCCCTTACGTGAAAAGAACTCCTCGTTGTCAATGAAATATACCTGCAGCTTGGTCTGCGGTATGCTTGCCACCTTGATGATGAGCGGATGGTCAATGTCGTTGATGGTGATGTTGAGGCCGGAAAGGCGTATCACCTCGTGCAACTGTCCTCGACGCTCGTTGATGTTACCCCATTTAGGCATGAAGATGCGTGGCTCGCTGCCAGCCTCTTGCAGCTTGTTGGGAACGGTCATGCCCATTTTGGAGAGGTAGGTCTCTTCTACGTAGGGGATGGTGTCTTGATTGACAAAGAGTATTTTCTTCATTGTAAGTATGTGGTGCGTTGATAATTATCCATGCAAAGGTACAAAAAAATCCGTAAACTAAGGGCAACAGAGCCAATAGTTTACGGATTGTTAACTTTTTTGCGCACTATTCAAAGGTGACGAGCGGAGTATTTTCCTTCACTGCATCGCCTTCTTCGACGAGTATTGCCTTTACTTTGCCGTTACGCTCGGCGGTGAGGTTGTTGTTCATCTTCATCGCCTCGAGCACCACGAGGGTGTCGCCTTCCTTTACCTCCTGACCTACCTTGGCGGGTATGTCAACGATGGTGCCGGGCAGTGGTGAGCGCAGGGCATCCTGCAAGTCGTCCTTTTCGCCGCCCTGCGGTTTGGCGGCAGGTGCCTTGACGACCACTTTCTTTTCTACTACGGGTTCAGGAACGAGTGCCACGTCGTAGGTCTCGCCGTTGACGGTGACCGATGTCACGCCATCCTTGCGTTCGCCTACGCTGACGGCATATTCCTTGCCGTTTATTGTGTATTTATATTCTTTCATTGTACTTTAGTCATTTTAGCTTGCTTCGATGCCCATTCGGTATCCTTCTGCGTGATGGTGAGCCTGCCGGACTCGCCGTCGTGCATATTGTAGCCCTGGTCATCGTGCAGTGCCATAGCAATGGCTGCGAAAACTTCGTTGTTCATTCTGTCTAAGTTATTTGCCTTACATAGGGATACATCCGTGCTTCTTTGCAGGCAGGCTCTGGCGCTTGGTAGCGAGCTGTGCCAGTGCACGGCAGATGCGGAAGCGTGTGTTACGTGGCTCGATGACATCGTCGATGTAGCCATACTTGGCAGCCTGGTAAGGGTTGGCGAAGAGCTCGGAGTATTCAGCCTCCTTCTCGGCAAGGAACGCCTTGACGTCGCCGCCTTCCTCCTTAACCTGCTTGGCACCCTTTGCCTGAAGCACGGCAACGGCACCTGCCGCACCCATAACAGCTATCTCGGCAGAAGGCCATGCGAGGTTGATGTCGGCACGCAACTGCTTGCAGCCCATCACAATGTGTGAGCCGCCGTATGACTTGCGCAGCGTCACCGTAACCTTTGGCACTGTAGCTTCGCCGTAGGCATAGAGCAACTTGGCACCATGCAGTATTACGGCATTGTATTCCTGACCAGTGCCAGGGAGGAAGCCTGGTACGTCAACGAGGCTTACGATAGGAATATTGAAGGCATCGCAGAAGCGTACGAAGCGTGCTCCCTTGCGTGAAGCGTTTACGTCGAGCACTCCGGCATAGGCTGAAGGCTGGTTGGCAACGATGCCGACAGACTGTCCGTTGAAGCGTGCGAAGCCTATGATGATGTTCTTGGCAAACTTAGGCTGTACCTCGAAGAACTCGCCGTCATCAACGATAGCCGAGATGACTTTGTACATGTCGTATGCCTGGTTAGGATCTTCAGGAATTATCTCGTTGAGCGAGTCGTCAAGACGTGACACAGGGTCGGTGCACTCCTTGCGTGGTGCCTCCTCCATGTTGTTTGAAGGAATGTACGAGATGAGTGTCTTAATCATCTGGATGCCCTCTTCCTCGGTCTTGGCGGTGAAGTGGGTAACGCCGGACTTGGAACCGTGGACGCTGGCGCCGCCGAGGTGCTCAGCATCGACGTCCTCGCCTGTCACCGTCTTTACTACGGCAGGACCTGTAAGGAACATATACGACGTGCCTTCCATCATAAGGGTAAAGTCGGTGAGGGCTGGTGAATAAACCGCACCACCGGCACAAGGACCGTATATCATGGAAATCTGTGGCACTACGCCTGATGCGAGGATGTTACGCTCGAAAATCTCTCCATAGCCGGCGAGTGCATCGATACCCTCCTGGATACGTGCGCCGCCAGAGTCGTTGATGCCGATGCAGGGAGCACCCATAGTCATCGCCATATCCATTACCTTGCATATTTTCTCTGACATGGTCTTGGAGAGTGAGCCACCATTGACGGTGAAGTCCTGAGCGAAGACATAGACGAGACGGCCGTCGATGGTTCCTGAACCTACCACTACGCCGTCACCGAGGTACTGCTTCTTCTCCATGCCGAAGTTGGTGCAGCGGTGGAGTTTGAACATGTCGTATTCCTCGAACGAACCCTCGTCGAGCAACATGTTGATGCGCTCACGAGCTGTGTATTTGCCGCGTGCGTGCTGCTTCTCGATTGCCTTTTCGCCGCCACCGAGACGTGCCTCTTCACGCTTCTCTATCAGTTTCTTTATTTTTTTTGACTGTACAGACATTTTGGTTGAAAGTTTAAAGTTGAAGGTTTAAAGTTTATTTATTTGGTTCGCAAAGCTCGGTCAGTATGCCGGCGGTGCACTTTGGGTGCAGGAAGCCTATCATCATGTTCTCTGCACCAGGGCGTGGTGCCTTGTCGATGAGGCGTACGCCCTTGCTTTCTACTTCTACAAGACCTTCTGCCACACCGTCTTCTACGGCGAATGCTACGTGGTGTACACCCTTGCCGCCTTTCTCCAGCCACTTAGCAACGGCAGAGTCAGGTGATGTGGGCTCCAGGAGCTCTATCTTTACCTCGCCACACTTCATGAAGGCTGTCTTTACCTTCTGGTCGGCAACTTCCTCTACGGCGTAGCACTTTAGTCCGAGGACATTCTCAAAGTAGGGGAGCACAGCCTCGATGCTCTCCACACCTATTCCAAGGTGGTCAATACGTGAAATCTTCATTGTTTGGTTATCTTTTTAAGTTTTCGTTATGGTTTTCTTTTTTATAGTTCCTATAGTATTTATAGTTCCTATAGTTAGCTTAGGAAGCCTAACAGCGTGCCTGCCGCTACGGCGCTTCCTATCACACCTGCCACGTTGGGTCCCATGGCATGCATCAGGAGGAAGTTGTGGCGGTCGTACTCCAGTCCGAGGTTGTTGGAGATACGTGCTGCCATAGGTACGGCGCTCACTCCGGCATTTCCTATGAGCGGATTTATCTTGTTGTCCTTGGAAAGGAACAGATTCATTATTTTTACGAAGAGCACGCCGCTGGCTGTTGCTATGATGAATGCCAGGGCACCGATGGCGAAAATCTTGATGGTGTTCATGGTGAGAAACTCACTTGCCTGTGTGGAGCATCCCACAGTGAGTCCTAACAGCACCACCACAATATTGTTGAGTGATGTCGAAGCCGTCTTTGCCAGTCTGTCGGTCTTGCCGCTCTCTTTCAGCAGGTTGCCGAAGAACAGCATGCCGAGCAGTGGCAAGCCTGATGGCACTATGAAGGTGGTGAGCAACAGTCCGATGATGGGGAAGAGTATCTTCTCCGTCTTTGACACCTTTCTGCCCGGCTTCATCTTGATGAGTCGCTCCTTCTTCGTTGTGAGCAGTCGCATCACTACCGGCTGTATCACTGGCACGAGTGCCATGTATGAGTAGGCGCATACCGCTATGGCACCCATGAGGTTCGGCGACAGCTTGCTCGACAGGAATATCGCTGTAGGACCGTCAGCACCGCCAATGATGGCGATGCCTGCTGCCTGGTTGGGCTCGAAGCCTAACAGCAGGGCTATCATATAGGCACCGAATATGCCAAACTGTGCTGCAGCACCGATGAGTATCAGCTTTGGGTTGGCTATGAGGGCGGAGAAATCTGTCATGGCGCCGATGCCGAGGAATACGAGTGGGGGATACCACCCTTGGCGCACACCCTGATAGAAGATGTTAAGTACCGAGTTGTCCTCGTAGAGCCCTATCTCCAGTCCTGCATCGGTCTTAAACGGTATGTTGCCCAGTATTATGCCCAGTCCGATGGGAACGAGCAGCAGGGGCTCAAAGTCTTTCTTTATGGCAAGCCACACAAAGAGTGCTCCCACACATATCATGACGATATTGCCCACCTCGGTATTGGCAAAACCGGTGTAGCTTATGAAGTCGTTGAAGTTGTTTATTATGAAATCACCTATGCTCATACCTCTTTTATGCTATTGTCACGAGTACGGTGCCTTCCATTACGGAGTCGCCTACGTTTACCATTACGCTTGTCACCGTTCCTGCCGTCTCTGCCTCTATGTTGTTCTGCATCTTCATTGCTTCGAGCACCACTACTGTGTCGCCCACAGCCACTGCGTCGCCCACCTTTACCGTTATGCCTGTTATGATGCCTGGCAGTGGCGAGAGCACTTTCGTTCCCTCTCCAGCCTGCACTGGTGCCGGCTTATTGTCGACCTTTGGAGCATTGCCTTTTACAGGTGCTGCCACAGGTTTCACTGCTACATGCTTGCTTACCTGCTTGCCTACAGATATCGGTGTCTTCAGTTCCACGTCAAACTTTATGCCGTTGACGCTTACCTTTGCCTGGGTGCCCTCAATCTCTTCTATCTCTACTTCGTAGTCAACACCCTGTATCTTATATTCGTATTTTGCCATTGTCATCAGTTATTTTATAGGTTATGGTTAAGGTTATGGTTAGCGTTAACGTTAACGTTATTGTTAAAGGTGGTGTGTGCGCCCCATGAAGAGTGGTCGGGCTTTATGGTGAGCACGCCAGACTCCACGTCGTGTACATCCTCCAGATACTGTTTCAGTGCCATCGAGATGACAGCCACATAGACTTCCTTGTCACGTCCCTTCAGTTCCATACCCTCTTGCAGTATGTTCGATGTCATGTGGCGCACCTTGTTAATCTTCTTCGCCGTTATCACAACAGGCTTCACCGGCTGTGTAGATGCTATGCGGCTGCGCCTGTCGGCTATCCATCCAAACACGAGGAAGAACACGTATAGCAGAGCAAGACACAGGAACACTATGCCCATGCACAGCGCCGTGATGCCCAGTCCGTAGGGGTCTTCGCGCTTCAGCTTCTGTATCTTGGTCTCTGAAGCCTGTATGAAGTTGTTGGTGCCTGGCGTTACGTGGTCGGCATCCCTCACCACCCATGTGCTCGCTCCGTCAGTCTTTCTGGCATACGAGCAGTTGGTGCGCATCACTGGCACGGTGACACTGTCTATGAGGTCTATGGCGTTGCCGTCGTACAGCGCTATCCATATCGGGGTGTTGCTGTTCACGTTGGCGTCAAGGTGTAGCGTGCCTTTAGTAGGGTTACTGTTCAGGAAGAACACTATGTGTTGCTTTGCCGTCAGGTTGGTGCGCGAGTCGCCGTTGGGTATGATGCTCATGCGGCTCATGCGCTGCGGCACGGTCAACTCTTTGTTGAGCACGGTGCGGTCGGTTGTGATAAACATTCCGCGTATGTTGTACGTGGAGAATGCCGTGTTGACAATCTCTACCCACGGACAATGGTCGCCGAACTCGTCTTGCAGGCTCGTCTGGTTGTTTATCATCACTTCGTTAAGTCGTATGTTGTTGGCTCCCTGACCGTATGTCATCAGGTAAGCCGCCAGACCTAACATTATCGTAAACGCTCTCTTCATTTGTGGCTGTCAGTTATTAGGGGATGTTACGAACAGCATAGCAATACTATCAGCTGCGCCGTAAAGATACGTAGGAACATGCTCAGCGGATACACCGTGGAGTAGCCTATTGACGGTGCGTCCTTGGAACAGCTGGCATTGGCGAACGCCAAGGCTGGTGGGTCGGTTGAGGCACCTGCCAGCAGTCCCATTATGGTGAAATAGTTGAACTTATACTTCTTTCTTGCCACGATGCCTACTATGAGTATAGGAATCACCGTGATGAGGAAGCCCGTTGCCACATACAGCAGTCCGTCGCCGTGTACCACCGTGTTGAGGAAGTTGGCACCAGCCTTGATGCCTACGCTGGCAAGGAACAGCACCAGTCCTATCTCCCTGAGCATCAGGTTTGCCGACGTCGTGGTGTATGTCACCAGGTGCACCTTGTATCCGTATCTGCCTATCAATATGGCTATAATCAGCGGTCCTCCTGCCAGTCCGAGCATCACTGGCACTGGCGTGCCTGTTATTGAGAATGGTATGCTTCCGAGTATTATGCCGAGTATTATACCTACGAATATTGTCGCTATGTTAGGCGTGTCGAGACGCTTCACGGCATTGCCCAGTACGCTTGACACACGGTTAACAGACACTTGGTCGCCCACCACCATCACACGGTCGCCCACTTGTAGCGGAAGGTCCTGTCGTGCGAAAATCTCCATGCCCTGGCGTGTCACACGTGTGAGGTTCACGCCATAGACGCTGGCAAAGTGCAGCTTGGCAGGTGTCTTGCCGTTTATCTCGGGCTTGGTGATTACTATGCGGCGGCTCACCATCTGCTTCGTCTTCTCCTGCTCCTCAAACTCGGGCACTATAGTCTCCTTGCCTATGAAAGCCTGCACGGCATCCTTGTCTGCCTCCGAGCAGACCACGAACACTTTGTCGTTCAGTTCCAGTGTCGTGGAACTCTTAGGGAAAATCAGTTCACCGTTGCGCAGTATGCGTGAACATACGAAGTCGCGCCTCATGAAGTCGTGGAGTTCCAGTATGGTGTGTCCTGCTATAAACTGGTTCTGTACTATGAGGTGCATCAGGTGAGGCACCAGTGTCAGGTCGTTGTCGTGGCTCTCCAGTTCCTTCTCCTCGTCGGCAAGTTTCACCTGACACAGATAGCGTATAGCCACCGTGGCGCCTATGATGCCTGCTACGCCTAAGGGGTATGCGCAGGCATATCCGTTGGCTATCGACGGCGTGCTGCTGCCCATTATAGACGACAGCGCCTCTTGCGCAGCACCCAGACCAGGGGTGTTCGTCACAGCACCATACAGCGTGCCCACCATCATGGGTAGGTTCACGGGGTTGCTGGTGTCGAAGAAGGCGAAGTAGCAAGCAAACATCACCGCTATGTTGAGCAGTATCATCGATGTCGCCAGCATATTGAGCTTTAGTCCACCCTCCTTAAACGACGAGAAGAAGCCTGGCCCCACCTGCAAGCCTATCATGAAGACAAACAGTATGAGTCCGAAATCCTGTATGAAGTTCAGTGTTGAGATGGGAGCAGTAAAACCTATGTGACCTGCCAAAATGCCTGCAAACAACACGAAGGTTACCCCCAACGAGATACCGCCCACCTTTATCTTGCCCATATAAACGCCACTTGCTATGACGATGGCATACAGCAGGGCTATATGTGCCATGCTCTCGTTATTCATAAAGAGACTTACTAACCAGTCCATAAAAACAAAATACCTTTTTTTGAAGCGCAAAGTTACGAATTATTTTTCAATTACGGCTTATGTAAAGCCAATTATTTTAATAAGGTGTACGAATTTATGTGAAAAAATTTGACGTATGTCCAAAAAATATTAACTTTGTGGCATTATTACGATACAAAGCATTTTTTTTATGAGTAACACAACAGAGAAACTCTTCACCGAGTTTCAGTCACCCACCACTCAGGAGTGGCTCGATAAAATCGAGGTTGACCTGAAGGGTGCGGATTTTCAGAAGCGTCTCGTCTGGCGCACGCCTGAAGGATTCAGCGTGCAACCTTTCTACCGTAGGGAAGACGTAGAAAAGCTTGCTACACCCAATGCCATGCCAGGCGAGTTTCCGTTCGTTCGAGGCAACAAGAAGGACGACAATACATGGTACATACGTCAGGAGATAACGGCTGACGATGCCAAGGCTGCCAATGCCAAGGCTCTCGACATCCTCAACAAGGGTATCGACTCGCTCTCCTTCCGTATTGACGGTTCCAAAGTCACCCCCGAGTTTGTGGAGCAGTTGCTCGACGGCATATATTGCGACATCGTCGAGGTGAACTTCAGCACCTGCAAGCGTCACAGCCTCGAACTGGCACATATTCTCACGGCATATTTCGAGAAGAAAGGCTACGACAAGGAAAAGGTCGTGGGCTCCATCGACTGGGATCCTATGGAGAAGATGCTGCAAGGCAAGACTCATGCTGAAAGCATCCTGTCCCTCGCCCCTGCACTGGTCGAGGCATTGAATGACTATCCCCATTTCCGTTGCATCACTGTCAACTCACTCTACCTCAATAACTCTGGCGCATAGATCGCCCAAGAGCTGGGCTATGCCCTCGCCTGGGGTAACGAGTATATGCAGCAGCTCGTTGAGGCTGGCATCGAACCCACGCTTGCAGCCAAGAAGATAAAGTTCAACATGGGCATCTCCGAGAACTACTTTATGGAGATAGCCAAGTTCCGTGCCGGCCGTCTCTTATGGTCGCAGATAGTGAAGCAGTATGAGCCCAAGTGCGACTGCGCCTGCCAGATGATAGTCAATGCCGTCACCACCGAGTACAACATGACCATCTTCGATGCCCATGTCAACCTCCTGCGCTCTCAGACCGAGACCATGTCGGCAGCCCTCGGCGGAGTCCACTCCATCGTGGTAACACCATTCGACGAGGCTTATGAGACACCTACCGACTTCTCTGAGCGCATAGCACGCAACCAGCAGCTCTTGCTCAAGGAGGAGTGCCACTTCAACACCGTCGTTGATCCGGGCGCAGGCTCCTATTATATAGAGGAACTCACCACTTCCATAGCTCAGGAGGCATGGAAGAAGTTCCTCGCCATTGAGGAGGCAGGCGGATTCCTCGCAGCAATAAAGGCAGGCACCGTGCAGTCTGACATCAGCGCCACCAACGATAAGCGCCACCTGCTCGCTGCACAGCGTCGTGAGTTCATCCTGGGCACTAACCAGTTCCCTAACTTCATAGAGACCTCCGAAGGCAAGCAGCCCAAGAACGCTACTCGCCTTGCGTCCGAGTTTGAGGCACTGCGCCTTGCCACCGAGAAAGCGCCCAAGCAGCCTGTGGCATTTATGCTCACCATAGGCAACCTCGTATGGCGACAGGCTCGTGCACAGTTCTCCACCAACTTCCTTGCCTGTGCAGGCTACAAGGTTATCGACAACCTCGGCTTCCCCACCGTTGAGGAAGGTGTTGACGCAGCCCTCAAGGCAGGTGCCGACATCGTGGTCATCTGTTCTTCCGACGACGAGTATGCGGAGTATGCCCCAGCAGCCTTCAAATATCTTGACGGCAGGGCAATGTTCGTTGTGGCAGGTGCTCCTGCCTGCACGGACGACCTCAAGGCTGTCGGCATCGAGAATTTCATCCACGTAAAGGTCAACCAGCTTGAAACCCTCAGGGAGTATAACGCAAAATTAGGAATAAAGTAACACGGCTCTATGACAAGGAAAGATTTTAAAAACATAGACATCTTCTCTGGCATAGAGAAGAACGACGGCTCTGCATGGCAGAAGCAGAACGATATACAGTATGTGTGGAAGACACCTGAGCATATACAGGTGAAGCCAGCCTACACCAAGGCAGACCTTGAGGGCATGGAGCACCTCGACTTCGTGGCAGGCATACCGCCCTACCTGCGTGGTCCTTACTCCATGATGTACCCCTTCCGCCCCTGGACCATACGCCAGTATGCAGGATTCTCTACGGCAGAAGAGTCAAACGCCTTCTACCGCCGTAACCTCGCCTCTGGTCAGAAGGGACTCTCCGTAGCCTTCGACCTCCCCACCCATCGCGGCTACGACCCTGACAACCTCCGCGTCATCGGCGATGTGGGCAAGGCAGGCGTGTCCATCTGCTCGGTAGAGAACATGAAGGTGCTCTTCGACGGCATACCTCTTAACAAGATGTCCGTCTCCATGACCATGAACGGTGCAGTGCTGCCCATCATGGCGTTCTACATCGTGGCAGGCTTGGAACAGGGTGCTAAGCTCGAAGAGATGGCAGGCACCATACAGAACGACATCCTCAAGGAGTTCATGGTGCGTAACACCTACATCTATCCGCCGGCATTCTCCATGAAGATTATCGCTGACATCTTCGAGTATACCTCACAGAAGATGCCTAAGTTCAACTCCATATCCATCTCAGGCTACCACATGCAAGAGGCAGGAGCTACGGCAGACATCGAGCTTGCCTACACCCTTGCCGACGGACTGGAGTACCTGCGTGCCGGAGTCAATGCAGGCATCGACATCGATGCCTTCGCACCCCGTCTCAGTTTCTTCTGGGCTATCGGCACTAACCACTTCATGGAGATAGCCAAGATGCGTGCAGGTCGTCTGCTGTGGGCAAAGATAGTGAAGAGCTTCGGAGCAAAGAACCCGAAGTCTATGGCTCTGCGTACCCACTCACAGACATCAGGTTGGTCGCTCACCGAGCAAGACCCCTTCAACAACGTAGGACGAACAGCTATCGAGGCTATGGCGGCAGTATTAGGCCACACCCAGTCTCTCCATACCAACTCCCTCGACGAGGCTATCGCCCTGCCTACCGACTTCTCTGCACGTATAGCGCGCAACACGCAGATATACATACAGAACGAGACCAAGGTGTGCAAGGAGATAGACCCTTGGGCAGGCTCCTACTACGTGGAGTACCTCACCAACGAACTCGTCCACAAGGCATGGGCGCTCCTACAGGAAATCGAGGAGCTCGGCGGCATGGCAAAGGCTATCGAGACAGGTGTGCCCAAGATGCGCATCGAGGAAGCGGCAGCACGCACCCAGGCACGCATCGACTCAGGTCAACAGACCATCGTAGGCACCAACAAGTATCGTCTCGACCATGAAGACCCCATCGACATCCTCGAGGTTGACAACACCACCGTGCGCTTGCAGCAGGAGGAGGCACTCAAGCAGCTCAAGGCTAACCGTGACGAACAGAAGGTCAAGGAAACTCTCGATGCCCTCACCCGTGTGGTGGAGACAGGCGAAGGCAACCTTCTCGCAGCAGCCGTAGAGTGTGCCAAGGTGCGCTGTACGCTCGGTGAGATAAGTGATGCCTGCGAAAAGATAGTAGGCAGATACAAGGCAGTAATAAGAACAATATCAGGCGTGTATAAATCAGAAACCAACAACGACAAGGAGTTCGAGCGTGCATGTCAGCTCACTCAGCAGTTTGCCGACAGATACGGACGCCGTCCACGTATCTTCATAGCAAAGATGGGACAGGACGGTCACGACCGCGGTGCCAAGGTGGTAGCTACGGGCTATGCCGACTGCGGCTACGACGTTGACATGGGCCCGCTCTTCCAGACACCTGCCGAGGCAGCACGTGAGGCAGTTGAGAACGATGTCAATATTGTCGGCGTGTCATCGCTCGCCGCAGGCCACAAGACCCTCATTCCGCAGCTCTTCGAGGAACTGCACAAGCTTGGGCGTGACGACATCATGGTCATCGCTGGCGGTGTCATCCCTGCACAGGACTATGACTTCCTCTACAAGGCAGGCGTTGCCGCCATCTTCGGTCCAGGCACCCCTGTGGCGAAGTCAGCCATCGAAATGATGGAGATACTCCTTAATTCATAAAAAAGTAAAGGCAGCCAAACGGCTGCCTTTACTTTTTAACTTTCGACCTTAGTCCTTTGCCCTTTACCCCCCTAACACAGCTGATAGCAACGGTATTGTCAGCATCGAGAGGACGGTAGTGGTAAACGTCAGTTCCGTCATCAGCGTTGTGTCCCTGTTGTTTATCAGACAGAGGATAGTGCCGTATGTCGCCACCGGCATAGCGATAATCACCGTATTGATATTCACCACATATTCGCTGAAGCCCATCCACGTAAACAGCCAATAGAAGACAAAGGGAATCAGTACCAGTCGGCATACCGACGTGGCATACACCGTCATGTTGCCCAGCATAGCCCTGCCCGACAGTTGTGCCATTGTGGAGCCGATGATGAGCAGTGCGCCAGGCACCGTGATGCCCCCTATCATCGTCAGTGGCTTGCTCACTTCCTCTGGAATCCCTGTTATCCCTAGCGCCACGATAAGCATAGAGAGGTATGCCGCCAGCATCGGCGTGCTGTACAGCACTTTCTTCTCGAATCTTTTCAAAGAAACTATTTTGGAAATGTCATTCCGAGCGCCCAATTTGTCATTCCGAGCGCAGTCGTGGAATCTCTCCACGTTGGTCGAGATGACACTGGTTTCGTTCCCGTTCCTTATCAGCATATCCCCTACGGTGAACACAAAAAACGTGTTCGCCACGTTCAGTATGGCAGCATAGAACACCGCTTCATATCCGAATATGCTCGCCACTATCGGGTAGCCTATGAACCCCACGTTGCCAAACATCAGTGCGAAGCCCGTCACCCCCTCGTCCTCCTTCCTGCGTGTCAGCAAGGGCGGCAGGGTGAAGCTCAGCAGCGTCAGCAACGTGTATGTTATGAAACTGATGACGAGCAAGGGCACTATCATGTCGCGGTCGGGCAGCGTGTCGCCCATCGTTGACGACAGTATCAGTGCCGGACACGTGATGTTCACTATCAGCGCCGACAACTTCTTGTCAAACTCCTCGTTCATGTAGCCTACTTTCCCAGCCACGAAGCCGATGACCACTATCGTCACCAGCGAAATCATTACCGTCAGATTCTCCATGTTCCAGTAATCCTCCTTCTATACCTTTTTCTTGAAATTCGGCGCAAAGGTACAAAAAAAAGTGCGTAACGTCGCAGATTATTCGACAAAAATGCCATTTACACACCATGCCCCATCTTTCATTATAAGGGTAGGGCGATGACAAGTTTATGGAGCTAAGACATTCTTAACCTTAATTATCCATGCAGAGTGATTATACATACATAGAACATGAGCTATCTCCTTCTTGAAGTAATCTAAGTTAGCCTCTTGGGGACTCATCACACCAATCTTGCGACTCATTATACTGCCGATGAAGGTTTCTT